>NZ_AP023367.1:315000-615000 GCF_014218335.1 Anaerocolumna cellulosilytica
CAAGGTTACAGGATAATAAAAAGATAACCGCCTTTTTAATATTATTATATATATTTCTGCCTTCTTCAATTGCATTGACAATGGTGGTAAAGTTGTCATCCGTTAATATCATATCGCTTGCACCCTTAGCCACATCCGTTCCGGTAATGCCCATAGCAACACCTATATCAGCATACTTTAAAGAGGGAGCGTCGTTTACTCCGTCACCGGTCATAGATACAATATTTCCATGGGATTTAAAGGCGCGTACAATCTTGACTTTATGTTCCGGTGAAACTCTTGCAAATACTCGGTACTCGTTAATTTTACTTGAAAAAACATCTTCCGGTATTTCATCGATTTCAGCACCGGTGAGGCTTTGTTCAATGGAATCTGCAATACCAAGCTCTTTCGCAATGGCAACGGCTGTATTTTTATGGTCACCGGTAATCATAATTGGGGTAATACCTGCTAATTTTGCTTCCATGATTGAAGCTTTTACCTCAAGTCTTGGTGGATCAATCATGCCAACCAGACCGATAATTGTTAAATCTTTTTCCATCGCATCAGGAGCTAATACAGTATCCGTATCTTTAAAGGCAACCCCCAGAACACGAAGAGCAGCATCAGACATTTCCTCAGTTTTTTTCAGATAGTCTGCTTTTAGTTCTTCGGTTAAAGGAACCTTTTGACCATTTACCAATGCGGTGGTAGAAATTTTTAACAGATTATCAATGGCACCCTTTGTGTGGACCCGGTAACCGGCGGCTTCTTCATTTAAGGTAGACATTAACTTCCGGTCTGAATCAAAAGGAAATTCAGATATTCTTTTGTGTCTGGCACCTAGGGCGGCTTTGGTTAGCTGAAAGCGTTCGCCAAGAACAATCAAAGCTACCTCAGTCGGGTCACCGGTACCCTGCCCATTTTCATAGGTGGCATCAGAGCATAAAACTAGAGATTTTATTAGATCTGCTTCATCACCGTCTGCACTAAGCAAGGAATCGGCGGAAGGTATGTTAGTCAGTTTATGATAGGTATATTGCTTTACGACTGTCATTCTATTCTGCGTTAAGGTACCAGTTTTATCCGAGCAGATAATGTTGACAGAACCCAGAGTTTCCACAGCCGGAAGCTTCTTTACAATGGCATTAATTTTTGACATTCTGGTAACGCCAAGTGCCAGTACGATAGCTACAATAGCGGCTAGCCCCTCGGGAATTGCGGCAACTGCTAAACTAATGGCAGTTAGAAACATTTCGAATAAATCTCTCTTTTGAATCAAGGCTACTATAAAAATCAACACACAGATACCAATAGCGATAAAACCCAGGATACGTCCGAGTTCATCCAGACGCTTTTGCAGGGGCGTCATTTCATCAGTATCTTCATCCAGTATTTTAGCTATTTTTCCAATCTCTGTATCCATGGCGGTAGCAACTACAACACCTTCACCCCGTCCATAAGTGGCTAGAGTAGACATAAATGCCATATTTGCCGCATCGCCAATCGGTGTTTTAGGGTCATTAAAGAGCTTTAAAGAATTCTTATCTGCCGGTACGGATTCTCCGGTCAGTGCAGATTCTTCTATTTGGAGATTGGCACTTTCAATCAGTCTTAAATCTGCCGGTACATAACGCCCTGCATCCAGGATTACAATATCACCGGGTACTACCTCTTCGGAGTTAATCTCTTTTACTTCTCCATCCCGTCGCACCAAGGATCTGGGAGTTGTCATCTGTTGAAGTGCTTCAACTGCTTTTTCTGCTTTGGATTCCTGAACAACACCTATAACTGCATTTAAGAGTACTACCATTAAGATGATGATGGCATCAACATACTCATTTATGAATATAGTAATGACGGCAGCACCTAAAAGTACATAAATCAGCATATCCTTTAATTGCGACAGGAGCAGGGAAAATAAACTTTTCTTTGGTTTGCCCTTTAATTTATTCATGCCGAATTTTTCAAGTCTGTTCTGGGCCTCCTGGGAAGAAAGTCCGGTTAAAGGGTCTACTTTCAATTCATTAAAAATATCATCCTTAGTTTTGGAAAACCACATACGAACACCTCTCTCATAGTAATGAAATACATATTATTTTATTTTTAGACCATGTAAAAGAAGACAATCATCCTTTCTAGTTTTTTCTGTGTGCAATTGCTTTATACATAATACTTACATTTATCCGAAACATTTATCTATAGTAAAATTTTACTATAAATTTCTGGTAGAGTAAAATTAATTTTTCATTATAAATTCCTATCTGTATGCAATGGCACAGATACAAATCAAGATGTGCTTAAAAAGTTTTTGATTATCATCCTAAATATCTGCTATAGTTATCAGTTTTTCCTTGTTTTTCTATCTAAATTATCATTCCCTGTTACTATGATATGTAAGACCTCTTTTCTTAAGACGCTCCTCGTATCTCTTTAGCGTCACATTGTAAAGGCTATGCTAATAACCTGTTTAATAATAAAAAATTATCAAATAAGTAGTTGACAATTTTTTGGTTTCGGAATATTATAATTATATAAATATGAATAGTTGTTCATATGTTCAATCATTAAAAGGAGGTAACCTAAGTGGGTAAGAATCAAGAAATAGATCGTTGTAATTGTACTGTGATACATGAGAATGTGATAGAAAAAGTGAAAGAACAGATGCCCCCAGAAGAAAGCTTGTATGATTTAGCAGAATTATTTAAGGTTTTTGGTGATACCACCAGAATAAAAATATTATGTGCATTAGCAGAAGCGGAGATGTGTGTCTGTGATATAGCGGCATTGCTTAATATGACCCAGTCTTCTATCTCTCATCAGCTAAGAGCTTTAAAGCAGGCAAGGTTGGTTAAGTTCAGAAGAGATGGTAAAGTGGTTTATTATTCATTAGATGATGACCATGTACAAAGTATTTTTAAATTAGGTTTAGTTCATGTGAATGAAAAATAAATTTACACATATATCGGAAAGGGCGTGGTTATGAGTATGGAAGGCAGGATAAGTACAAAGTTAGTTTTAGACGGACTTTGCTGCAGCAATTGTGCTATGAAGATTGAACAGAAAGTTAGCGAATTAAAGGAGGTTAGTCATACCAGCCTTAATTTTGCAACGAAGCTTCTGCTCATTGAAACAGAACAGGGGAATAGTCAGGAAGAATTACTGCAGAAGGTAAAAAAGATAGTTAAAGACATTGAACCGGAAGTCGTTGTAAAAGAATATAAAAGTCCGAGAGCAAAAAGAGTAAAAGCGCAGGTACAGGTTCCTAAGCAGGAAGGGGAGCAGCGTCAGGATGGATGCAGTGATGGCTGTTGTGGGGGTCATGGACACGGCCACGCGCAGGATGAACATATACATCATGGACATTATGGAGCAGAAGACCATTCTCATGAAGAGGAAGATGAGCATGGTCATAGTCATTCCCATGGTGAAGGCGGTTCTCTAAAGAAAAAAATAATTAAGTTCGGAATATCAGCGGTTATCTTTGCTATTGCCATGATTTTTGATTTGCCCAAGTCGGTTTCATTTGGCTTATTTTTTATCAGTTACCTCTTATCAGGTGGAGATGTACTTTTAAAAGCAGGTAAGAATATCTTAAGAGGGGATGTCTTTGATGAAAATTTCCTGATGGGTATTGCGACCATTGGTGCATTTGCTATTGGTGAATTTGCAGAAGGTGTAGGAGTTATGTTATTCTACCAGGTTGGGGAGATGTTTCAGGACCTTGCAGTAAATCGCTCCAGAAAATCCATTGCCGATTTAATGGATATCAGACCGGATTATGCGAATCTTATTATTGACGGAATTGCAAAAAAAGTAGCACCAGAAGAAATTGATATCGGACAATTGATTCTGGTTAAACCCGGAGAAAAGGTGCCGCTTGACGGTAAGGTGGTAGAAGGTACTTCCATGATTGACTCTTCTGCTTTAACCGGTGAATCCGTACCAAGAGAAGTAGTACCGGGAGACAATGTATTGGGTGGCTTTATTAATAAAAATGGTGTGCTCACGATAGAAGTTATGAAGGACTTTGAAGAGTCCACCGTATCAAAAATACTTGATTTGGTTCAAAATGCAAGCAGCCGAAAGGCTCCTACGGAGAACTTTATCACTAAATTCGCCAGAAGATATACACCGGTTGTTACTATAACGGCTGCTTTAATGGCTATATTACCACCACTTATTCTGCCGGGTGCTACATTTTCTGAATGGGTATATAGAGCCCTTATATTCCTTGTAATTTCCTGCCCATGTGCCCTTGTAATCTCTATACCGTTAGGATTTTTCGGTGGCATAGGCGGAGCCTCAAGACATGGAGTTTTAATCAAAGGAAGTAATTACTTAGAGGCGCTTAATTATGTTGATACAGTTATCTTTGATAAAACTGGTACATTGACAAAAGGTGTATTTAAGGTAACCCAGATGAATACCGTAGAAGACATATCAAAAGAACAGTTGCTAGAGTATGCAGCTTATGCAGAAAGTTATTCCAACCACCCCATTGCTTTATCCATACAAAAGGCATATGGCAGAGAAATTGATAAGGAACAGCTAGAGGAATACGAAGAAATAGCAGGTCATGGCATTAAAGTACGCCTTAATGACAAAATGATTTATGCCGGTAATGCTAAGCTGATGGAGAAGGAAGCCATTGCTTATGATAAAACAGATTTTCTTGGTACTGTGGTGCATATTGGAATCAATGGAACCTATGCCGGAAATATTATAATTTCAGACGAAGTAAAAGAAGACTCTGCAAAAGCAATGAAAGAATTAAAAGAAATCGGCATGAAAAAGCTTGTAATGTTAACTGGAGACAGTAAATCTGTCGGTGAAAAAATCGGCAGACAGTTAGGACTTGATGAGGTTCATGCAGAGCTATTGCCGGATCAGAAGGTAGAGCAGTTAGAAGCTATTTATAAACAGAAAGCCGGAAAAGGCAAGCTGATTTTTGTAGGTGACGGCATTAATGATGCGCCTGTATTAGCCCGTGCGGATATTGGTGTGGCAATGGGAGGTTTAGGTTCTGATGCAGCAATCGAAGCAGCAGATGTGGTATTAATGACAGATGAACCTTCCAAGTTAATCAGTGCCATTAAAATAGCAAAGAAAACCCATACTATTGTATGGCAAAATATAGTATTCGCTTTAGCTATAAAGGCAGTCTTTCTGATATTGGGTGCTTTTGGTGTTGCGAACATGTGGGAAGCCGTCTTTGCAGATGTTGGTGTCGCATTAATAGCCGTACTAAATGCTATGCGGGCAATGAAGATAAAATAGGAAATAAAAATTTTCGGCAATTAATTACAATATACATTCAAAAAATCGTGTAATTCTAGGTTATATTAGAACCACGATTTTTTGATTTGGATTTACGACATTCATAAAAAATCCATAATCCTATGCTAACATGAAATCATACTGTCCTTTTTAAATCGTACAGCAGGTGTAACGCCTGAACATGTAGTTACAAAATGGAATAGGCTTTCTTGTGCAAAGGAGGGATTTCCTGTATACTAAAATAAATTTAAAACGTATTGCCCAATTATTGGAGAAACTAAAAAAGGCAATTCAGAAATTCTTACTGGACATGGCAAAGGAGAATGAAGAATTGTATGGAAAAGAAAGAATGGACTGCTGTAAATTGAATCGTATAAAAAAGAGGTGAGCTTGTGGCAAACAACCCAAAGAGAATTCTTATTGTAGAGGATGAAGTAAAAATAGTAGAATTTATTGAATCCTACCTGTTAAATAGTGGCTATGAGGTCTTTAAAGCTTATAATGGCAGAGAGGCTTTAAAAATATATGCAGAACAAATAATAGATATGGTTTTGTTAGACCTGATGTTACCGGATATTAGCGGAGAACAAATCTGCAAAGAGATTCGCAAAACATCCCACGTACCTATAATTATGCTGACGGCAAAGAGCAGCGATGATAATGTAATACAGGGTCTTGACCTTGGAGCAGATGATTACATGACAAAGCCCTTTAGCCCAAGGCAAATGGTAGCCCGTGTAAATGCTTTATTTCGCCGTACCACAAAGGAAGAGCCTTCAAATATTCTAAGCTTTTGCGGGGAAGATTTAGTGATAAGCCAGTCAGACTATCTGGTAAAGAAGAAGGGCAATGCCGTCAGCCTAACACCCAGTGAGTACAAGTTACTTATCACTCTTGCAAAGCGTCCAGGTAAAGTATTTACCAGAGAAGAGCTGATAGATATAGCTTTTGACGGTGATTTTTTAGGATATGACAGAACCATTGACTCTCATATAAAAAATCTTAGGGGGAAAATTGAGGATAACTCTAAGGAATGCAATTACATTCTTACCATTCGGGGAATCGGCTATAAGTTTGGGGGTATTTAAATGGGACCTTCCTTAAGAAGTAAACTCACCTTATCTTATATAGTTATTGTTGTTATTATTGTTGGAATGACTAGTCTCATTGCCAATATGGGAATAAAAACCCAGTTTGAAAAGTATGCTATTCAAAAACAGGAAAAGCAGACAGAGGAAATCATAGAACTTATAAAGATAAAGTATGAACAGGATAAGGTACTAAATCCTTCCTATCTTGAAATAATTGGAATGAATGCACTGCAAAATGGGCTGACTATCGTAGTAAAGGACAGTAAGAACAATACCGTTTGGTCGGCCTATGAGCATAATAATGGACTATGTCAGGCAATGATAATAAATATGGCTGCTAATATGAATCGTTATTCCAATCAGTGGAACGGAGAATACCAGGAAAAAAATTATGAATTAACGCAGGGAAAAACCAGCATAGGGACACTGACCACAGGCTTTGTAGGACCATATTATTTTAATGAGGAAGAACTTATCTTTATAAAAGCATTAAATTCTTTGTTTGTGGTCATTGGTGTAAGTTCTCTTTTAGTAGCTGTGGGAGCAGGTATATTTATGTCAGATCGTATTAGCAGACCACTTAATTCCGTGTCTATAAAAGCACTATCCTTATCTCAAGGTAAGTATAAGGAACGCCTAAAAGAGGAATCAAACACGAAAGAAATCCGTATTTTAATCAATACTATTAATGAACTTTCGGAAGCATTAGAAGCAAAAGATAATCTTAGAAAACAACTGACCCAGGATGTTGCTCATGAGCTTAGAACGCCGTTAACCTCGGTGCAAGGGCATATGGAAGCTATGCTGGACGGAATATGGGATATGAGCACAGACCGTTTATCAAGTTGCTATGAAGAAATAATCAGGATAAAAAAGTTAATCGGAAGTATTGAGGACTTATCCGGTGTAGAAAATGAAAATCTATTGCTTCATAAAACAGAATTTGACTTTACAAAACTTATCCTCCGGTTATTGAATAACTATGCGAATGAGCTATTAGAGAAGAAAATACAGGTTACGTATACGAATCGAGAAAATCTGGTCTATGCGGATGAAGATAAGATGAGTCAGGTATTTAATAATCTTTTATCCAATGCAATAAAGTATTCAAAAGAAGGAACGCAAGTTAGTATTGAGATAAAATATGCTTTTGACAAAGTAAAAATAAGTATGAAGGATACAGGAATCGGTATAGATGAAGGTGATTTACCCCATATTTTTGAACGCTTTTACCGTGCGGATAAATCCAGAAATAGAAGTACCGGTGGTGTAGGCATAGGTTTAGCTATCACGAAGACACTCATTGAAGCCCACAACGGCAGTATAGAGGTGAAAAGTAAGCTAGGAGAAGGAACTGAATTTATAATAAGCTTGCCGAGGGGTGTGTAGGAATAATAATTTGAATCAGTCAAAATTTATATAAGTGAATAAAATACGATTCTAATACTGGCTTAATAAAGTACCCTGTCTTCGTTCCTAACCTTTTTAGGGGTAAGAACGCAGACAGGATGTTTTTTATAACCGTATCAATTATTAGAGAAGTATTATAGTAGTAACACTCAAAATACCTTTACTTACCATTAGGGAAATATAGAATATTCTAAGGAATCTGCCGGTCAAAATGAAAGCATTGCTCTAACCCCATTCTTCTAACCGAATCTAACCAATTAAAAATTCGTGTCTGATTATATACAGGCATTCCATTCTCGTCTTTAACCTTTTCAAGAGCCAATGCTATTAAGGCGTATTCATTTTCTAATATGGTATCAAAAACGCCTTGATCATCGGTGTTGATGGAAACGAATAATTGTGCCTTATCCATACTTTCACTTCTCGTCTCAAGACCAAGATTGTTAAAGTTAAGTATGGGATGCTTGTCAAATCTTTTAAATGTACTAATTAGCACGTTTGATGTTGGATTACATTCAATACCAATACCTCGTTCCCTGACTTCACGCTGCATATTTAGTTGTATTGCTTTTAAAGCTTTTATCATGTATATAGGAACTTTAAATACAACTTTTTTGCTTCCTTCCTGCTTAACTCCTGCATCATAATGATATCTTAGAGTTAAAGTTGTAATTATATTGTCCCGGCGAATTTTTTTACCTTTTTGAAGGGCACACCGATCCCAATAACTGATGTCTTTATTCTGGGAAAAGGACACTTTATCCTTTGCACAAGTAAAATCATAAAGCATCTTAGGATCATCTCCACGAAGATGCCATGCCAGTATATATAAATCAACGGGCATTACTTCGTTATTAGAGCGATTCCATGCTACGTCTTTCGTTGTCCAATCCGTGCCAGTCATATATATCTGAGAATAGTAATCGTTATATAGTTCTTGAAGTTTATCAATATATTCTGAACTATTATCAATGGTATATTCTTTTAACTTTTTGATTGTCCATGCAATATTATCGAGTAAATCCTGCTTTGACAGATTGACATGATTTCCTTTATTCTTGTACCAGTCTTCTACATCAATTCCAAGGACTATAGCGTGACCTAGCCGGTCACCATGCGTTAGTTCAAGAAAAATGATTGCTTCTTCCACGGCTCTCAAACCATCTGCAATGTCAAGAAAATCTTCGCCTACATGGTAGGTAGCCCGTAAGGGGGGAAGATGAATTTCTTTGCAAAATTCCCGTTCAAAATCTCTATTGGGAATATGTCCTTTCAGATAACGAAAGGCTTGTCCAAATACTTCCGGGCGTTCTATTAATTCGTTGGAACATGCATCGATTCCCAGTACTCTGGAGGATATGTCTCTATTATGTTCCCGCATCTTGGCGATGGCTTTTGCATATTGCTTTAATTCTTTTCTATGTTCATAATGCCTGCAATACATTAGCCCACTTAAAGGATCTTCAGAGTTGATTTTTTTATCAATACATTTGGGAAAATGAAATACATAGAAAAAATGCTCTTTGAGAATGGAGTCAATTTTTTGCTTTTCTTCTGCTGTGTTATTAGAAAGATGTTCGTAAAAGTTTCTTTCTGCAATGGAATATCGTTCTCCTAGCAAATGAGATTTGAAATTTCTCTTGTCAATCCAATAATTGTTTGCGTCATTGCATAGCTCGTTTATTATTTGTGAATCATAAGAATGAATCGTTTTTATATTTTGCTTCACATCCTTATCAGGACAAATTCTTGCTTCAATAGATACTACATTCTGACGTTTTACAGACATTAAGATTGCCTGAGCTGGTAATAAATCCTTTAAAGTACGGTTTCCGCGTAAAAATTTCTGCTTTCTATCTTGATAATCTGAAAAGTTAGAAAATCCTACACGATTATTGGCTTGTATCAATTCTTTTCTTAACGTATTTTTAATCACCAAGTAAGCATAAAACAAATCAGCGTTTTTCATAAAATCTTTATCATTAGTAAAGATTGCTTTAAAACACTTATACATGAAAAAACGTTCTCCTGAAAAGTACTCGAAGATGCTGTCATTTCTGCGAACTTGGTTTATTAAACAGTAATCGATGCTATCTCTGGAACGACCATCTAACAATGTGTTTAAAACACTTATTTCTGACTGAATTTGGTGGTCGTATAGTTTAATAATTTTATTTTCCTTATCATATTCCATGATTGCTTTTATTATATGCTCTGCTTGCAGATTCTGATATATTTTATCAAAATCAGAATACTTCTTACATACGTATACTTGATAAAATAATACAACTCTTATAATTTGTGCCAATGTCAGCAGATTACTAATTCTTGTATACTCTCCGTAGCCCTTGTCTAACCGCTCTAATCTTTCATCTAGCTTAAGTTCTTCCTTACTTTTTACGTTATTCATGATATTAAGCCAAGACAATTTAAAAGTTGGGGCTGAACCTAGTAAGTGGAAGTGATTATCCGCCATACCCTGAGACAGCATATTATGAATACGTATATTATTACTTTTCGTTACCACGTCCCATGAAAAATCTACCCGCTTGCGTCCAGAGAGTACATCACAATAAGCAAAATGGGCAGCAATAAACATATCCTGATCCAGATATAAGGTAGTATCTCTCCATTTTAATAATTCTTTGTATTTGCATTTAACATTTTCACCATCATTTTCAAGAAAATCTCCTGCATAATTGGCAATCAGATTGAATACAGAATATGTTTGTCCTGTTTGATAAACGGTCTGCTTGGATTCTTCTCTGGTGACAAAAAAGAGATTCTCTATCTCATCTTTTGAAAATACTTTTGCAATCTCTTGATATAAGTCTACAAAGAGATTGCGGTTTATTTCTTTATCACTGGAATAATTCAACACTTCCATATGCATAGTTTTTTTTCTTACATCTTTTGATAGAAATTGATTAAGAATTCGTGTAGGATTATATTCACATAAAAGAACCCGTAGTGGGAATTGCATATTGTCCATAATAACCTCCTACTTTATTCTGCTAATTGGTTTGTGGCTTCATCAAACATACGAATGATTCTTCTTCCTCGTTCTCCAAAAACCTGCTCTTCTCCAAAATTCATAGCATCTTGATTCATAGTATGGTTTTTGGTTATTGTATCAAAATAATCTGATATTTCGTTCTCCAAAATTGTTTTCTGAGTAACATCTGTGACATATTTTAGTAACTCATCAAATTTTTTACTAAGTGTCTTTTTAATGGCAGGTAAGTTAATTTTCATTCCCTGCTGATAATTTCTGGAGCACCTGCTTGCGGAGGAATTAATGTAGTTATAGGCAAGCTTTCTATCATTCATATACTTTTCTTTTTTTGCTGTAGGTGGTACTGTCTTTTCAAGTGCAAAAGGAGGAGATGTCACAATATTAGCAAAGTGTTCCTTTTGGACTTGTTCTTTTTCAATATTATAATCTAAATTTATCTGAACAAAATTTAAGATATAAGCTGGCAATTCTAAGTGAATACTTGGCCTAAGTACAGTAGGAAACTGAGAATACGCCTCATTAAAGCTGTCGTTTAATAGTTCTATAGAACTTTTTAATTTGCTTTTATAATCCGTTTTTTCAAAGCGTTTATTTTGAATCCTTTTTCGTAAGATTCTTATAAATTCAAAATATACATCCATATTAATAATGGATTCAAACATGCTTGGTAGCTCAAGCAAGGAAGCATCCCCAGATACATCCTTTGTATACTGTTCCTCCAAGTAAAAATCAGAAAAATAATAGTTGATTATATGAAAAGGACTATATGTGAAGTTAGTAATAGTTTCTTTTTCGATAAGCATAGAAGGCTGTTCACTATTCCAACTTGTTAATCGAGCAATTTGGCTTACCCGTTGTTGTAGCAATGAATAAAAACAAGCCAACCCTTCATTAACATGTTGCCATTCCTCAATATATTCTGTTAAGTGCTGATTTTCATTAGGAGAATTAACTTCTTCTTTCTCTAGTATATCAAGTATATTCTGAATAGCTTCAAATGACGTAGATACTTTGTTGTATTGATTCAAGGCACCTGCTCTATGTATATACTTTAATAAGCCCTCTTCTTCAACTACATAATTATAAAAAGAGGGTGGCAAGGTAATTTTATCAATAGTCAGTTCTGGTAATATAATGTCGGTACCCAAATTTATTTCCTCTTTAAAAGCATTGTAATTTCTAGCATCGTTAAAAATACTTCCCAGCCAGTCGTTTCCTAAGAGGTTATAAAAAATTTCTGCATATGCATGTTGTGATTTAAGCTTTAACAATCGTAAGGAATAAAATAGCTTAACAAGTTCTAAAAATTTGGTTTCATTCTTTAGATACTTAGTAGCAGTGTAATAAATGCTAATAATATCTCCGTAGGTTACGCGGGCATCGCATATCTTGCTTTTATATTGTACAATTGCTGTATAATCTTCACTTCTATCAGCTACATCATTTATTTTTTCGCATAAATTAATGAATAACTTTCTATTAATGCTATCCGCATCTCCTAATCCAATTTCTTTTAATAGTTCGATATCAGTATAATTACTTAAATTATCCTTAGCATAACTTAGATAATAGGTAATTATTGCTTGAATATTATTTTGACGATGAACTTCATTGTCGTTCATCTCATATAGAGTTAATAGGATGTCAACGATTCCACGTAGGTTTTTAGGTATTATATGTTTAAAATGTTTTTTTGTTGCAATACAGTAACCTACCTTTTCGTAGAACAATTTTGATGTCACTGAATAGAGTGTTTCGGGGGTATTATCATCTAACTCTACCATAATATCAGAGTGAGTTTGCCGCATATAAACCTTTCTGTTATATGGTATAATTTTTTCTACGTACTTTTGTGTCTTGTTCTTTAATTCACTGTCTAATTGCAAATTTTGATGTATATCTTTACTTTGATTGATATAATTGATATAGCTGTAATACTGTCTGATATTATTCTGCATAATCAACTGATTCATCTGTTCATCATTTATGGCAAATAATATAATAACATTAGGAATAAATAGGTATTTGCGTAGGTCCTCAAGAAGCTTATTCGCCCCATTTATATTCATGTCTATATCATCGATGGGTATAATTAGAAAATAATCATCCCCATTCTGATTGATATACTTTAAAAAGCTGGTTATAAGCTTAAAGAGGTCATTTTGAAGGTTCATAGCTTGGGCTAAGGAGGAGACGACCTCCAAGTTATCAACATTTTCCTTATACCTTTCTTTTGGAGAAGCGGCAAGCTCTCTTAAATCGGCATATACTTTTTCAAAACTATGGACAACCTCCTTTTTGTCTGCAAAGGTTCCTACATCTTCTTTTTGACGAAAGACATTAAACATTTCTGCAATGATTACATCGATAATAGAATCTTCATTTTCAAATATGGAAGGGTCAATTGTGTCTAATACGTGATACTTTATATGACAAAAGAGAGACTCATAGGTATCTTTTGTACTAGGATTTGAAAAGGCATTTTCATTTTTTGAGGATAATAGTTTGGCAAAATTGGACATAGTTGAAGTTTTTCCTGTTCCACGGTCTCCAACAAAAGCCAGAATATTGTTAAAGTTACTGTGAAATCGATACGCTTGCGCTGGATTTTTCTCTTTATCTGTATATTCACACTTTGCTTTTTTCTGCATATCCAGTATCTGTTTGAATATATTAATTGCCTGATTGTATTGATGACTTGACCAATCCTTTTCATAAGCATTTGCTATATTGTGAACACCAAATGCAGTATCCTTTTGTATCTTTAAGACTTCTTTTTCCATAGTATTCCCCTCGTTTATTCTTTATAATTGAAACAGATTGCGTTTAACTTGAAGGTATTCATATATGTTATGAATAAATCATGAAAGCAATCCATAAAATCAACCATTTCAACACTTTTCATCAAAAATTCCAATGGCTCATCTTTCGATTTGCTCAGCATATCTTCCCGATGGTATCGAATACTCTCAATTGCTTTTTGAAATTTCTCTACCAGCGTTTTATTGTCATGAAAGTCACCCAGCCCTTCTTTTTTAAACTGCTGAAATAATCTTACCGTAAGACCTGTTAAAAGAATACATAACTCATTTTTATTATCTAATGTAAGCAGGTCATTAATTTTAATGTTCTTCTTGTTATAAAGGCTAGATTCACTTGTAATTTCTAATACTAATACACCATCACATTCTAGATAAGGTTTAATATCAGCAGGATAATCATATTTTATAGCAGTTGATTCTTTTTTTATTACGATTGCTTTCATTGAGTATTTATCCTCCATAGCTTACTCATTTAGTTTCCATTATTATACACTAAATCGTAAAATCCGGCAAGAATTGCACAGTCAATTGATGTGGTTTATTTCACAAATAAAGATAAAGAAATGCCTCCAAACTAAACGATGCATTGCATCAGCTCGGAGGCTTATAAGGTCTTTGTAGAACATGTCTTATTGGAACTTATTTCTTTTTATCCTATTCGGATCTCTTCCATGATAATTCCTCTTCATAATTAATCTGAAGGTCTGGCTGATGCCCCTTGCCCATTTTGTGCCTTGCCTTTCTATTTTCGACCGTATCAAACAGAATAGAGAAGTCATAATCCGGGGGATAGAGTTGGCTGGCAGAAGCTTTCAGTTTCAGTCTTTTATGATTGATAAGCTCCTTCTTTTTTTGTACCTGAACCCCCACTTCACCCTTGTCGTTGGCGGGTTGAAAGACAATGCCTATTTTTTTCTGAGGATAGACAACAACACTGTCTCCTAACTGAAAACGGCTGCTTCGCTCATTTACAGGTTTTAGAACGGGCTCTTTTTGAATATGATTTACTGCAACCCCATCAATTGTTTCAATTGCATCCTCTATAAATAGTGAATCGATAGGACGCAGTGAAGCCTTCTCATCTTCCTTCTTATAAGCTTCATCATAAGCCTTTTGCAGCATATGCTTTGGCAGACCAAGACGTTTGGCAATATATAAAGCACAACTTTCTCCGGCTTCCCCGATTTCCAGCTTATATAAAGGCTCTAGGCTTTCCTTGTTAAATGCCATACGGGCATTCATAAAGCCTTCGGTTTTAGCGGCATATTCCTTAACCTCCGGGTAGTGGGTGGTGGCAATAAACAGACACCCCTTTGCTCTTAATTCTTCAAGAATTGCAATAGCAATTCCCATACCTTCTGCCGGGTCAGTTCCGGAGCCTAATTCATCCAGCAATACCAAGCTTTCCTTATCGGAATGTCTTAATATCTCTATAATGTTGGTAATGTGTGCAGAAAAAGTTGATAAATTCTCTGAGATACTCTGACCATCACCAATATCACATAGTATGCTATTTGTCATACAAATTTCAGCACTCTCACAAGGAACATGAAGACCGCTTTGAGCCATAAGCTGTAATAAGCCAACTGTTTTTAAAGCAACGGTTTTACCTCCCGTATTAGGTCCTGTTATAATAATACCTTTAGTACCATTGCCAATAGAAAAATTCAAAGGTATACATTCTTTTGCTTTTAATAAAGGATGTCTTCCGTTGATAATAGTTATATTGCCGGTATCATTTATTTCTGCCGGTTTAGCTTTTAAATCAAGGCTTAATTTTGCCTTTGCAAATACAATATCAAGAGTCTCCAAAGCCTCCATGTTTAGATGGATAGAAGCAGCTTCTTCATGAACCAAAGAGGTTAAAGTGTATAGTATCTTACGTTCTTCGTTCTCTTCACGAATAAGCAAAAGGGAGAGTTCTTCTTCTAACTTTAAAACAGCGTTAGGAACGATGAAACAGGTGGAGCCGGTGGAAGAGGTCCCCATGATAGAGCCTCCCACCTGGTGCTTGTATTCTTTTTTTACCGGTAGTACATAATGACCGTTTCTGGATGAAATGAAGCCTTCACTAAACCAGTCTTTTTTACTTCTTAGCATAGTTTCAAGTTTTGAGCGAATATCTGATTTCGTCAGTTCAATTTTTCTCCTTGTATCCTTTAATTCTTTGGAAGCACTGTCATCTACCCGGTCGTTGCGAATAGCCTGATTAATTTCTTCTAGCAGAGGAGTTAAATCTTGCAGGGTTTTGCCATAGTAGGCAATGTCAACATCCAAAAACTCTGACTTTTTTAAATAATTTTTCATTCGGTTACAGGAAGACAGAAATTGTCCCATAAAGGATAGCTGTTCCGCTGTAAGCATGGAACCTTTTTCTGCCAGTTCGAGTAAAGTCTTAATATCTTTCATAGTAGGAAGAGGCGGTGTTCCCAAGCTGTCTAGTATTCTTCTGGCGTCTGTTGTTTCTTTTATTTTTGCCCTAACTGTAGTGATGGATAGGGAGGGACGGAGTGCCGTCAATTTTTCTTTGGCGTTATCAGATGCTGCGTTGTTCGACAACATCTCAAGTATTTGGTCATATTCTAAAGTTTGTATTGTTTTATAAATCATAGTATCTTTCATTATAGTGTTTATACCTTTCCGATACCTGCAAGTTTTGAGTCACAGGTTTATTCATTCATTAGCCCCGGAACAATGATATGGAGCTTTCAATAATAATACCCACAGAAAAAGCATCCCTACCTTACTAGTGTGTTGTTTGATTGATAACGGACGAATATTTGCCTTAATATTCAACTACTGCGATGTAATAATAGTCACCGCTACGCCTCAAATGCCTTGCAGTCTGAACATTTATTCTGCTGAATTCGTCTAAGTACCAACCGGACAACACAAGGATACTCCCTGTGGGTATAGATTTTAAAGTAACGTAACCTTTTAAGCTCGTTACTCAAAAATGTTTGCCGCATAGAGCGACATAGTCTTTTATACAAAAAAGGCATAACAGGGTACACCTATTATGCCTAGTTACTATATAACAAGACGGTTTGGAGTATTTTCTGTAAAGGCAGGTTGAGTATAGGCATAACAAATAAAGGCATAATTGCCTTCTATAAAATATTACATGCTTTTACTCATAGATTTAGTTATGTGCTAGTTAGCACGAACCTCACTTACAGATAATACCGACATCAAAACCATCCTTTCATTTTTAAAATTTATATTTATTTACAAATGCATGTTACCATAAAGCCCTTGGAAAGTAAAGAGGGAAATGATTATTATTTGATTTGTATTCATTTCCAGTTAGCATTCAATATGTGAATATGAGTTATAGCTACTGTTCCGTTTGAAGAACAATCGTAATATACTAATATTTTTTTGATTGTCTACTTGACGGGATGCGGTTCATGATGCATAATTGGAATCAACTGCATACAAATTATTCCACTCCAATACTATATATTTTATCAGAAAGGGGATTTGATAATGAAAAATAAATTGTTAGCATTACTAACGGTAATGTGTTTATTATTTATTAATTATACCACGGTTATAGCACAATCAATAAAAGCTAAGGACGTTAACTTGATTGAGGCTAATATTAAAGGTTGTAATATTACCTTTAAAAAAGGTACATCAAAATCTTATAAATTTAGTTATTATGGTACAGCTTCAGATACGATATATGATTTCAAGACTTCTATAGAAGATGATGTTTTAAAAATAGACCTTCGTTATATTGGAAACGATAAGGCCCCCTCAATAAAAGAAGGTGGAATAGTAGTAAAAGTACCGGATAAAGCAAAGCTCTCTCTTGATATAACAGGTTCAAGTAGTGCTGGAATCACATTGAATAATATTAATTTAGATACAAATTTGAATACTGAATCCTGCGCAGTAATTATAACAAATGATAAAGCAGAGAATAAAATTACCATAGAATCAAAGTATGACAGCTATGAGATAATATCTGCATCGCCAAAAAAAGAATTTAATATAAAAGCAAATGGTTCTGCAATTGATTTTAAGTTGAACAAGGCTCCAAAGAATCTGCATTTTAAGTTAACTGAGAAAAATGCAGATGTTGTGATTCCTAAAACTTGGAGGTATGATTATTCAATTGGCTCAGGCAAACCTGATATGGTAATTGATATAGTTGACAGCGTGTTTGAGTTATATTATTAATTAGTATGTAATGTTGTTTTTTGAAAGTGATGGAAACCCCTGTATAGTAATAGCAGAAACTTTATTTTGTACCGTCAAACGTGTTGTTGTTTGACGGTACTTTGCAGTTAAAGGATATCGTACCAATTAAAATACTATACCAAATATTATTTAAAAGCCATACGGGCAAAGTTATAGAAACCAAGGTACCATACATTAAAGTCATGTCCGCCGCCCTGAATTGCCTGCCAGGTTAAATTGTTACCGTAAGTTAATTTATTCGTTAGAGAAGTAATTCCGTTTGTAGCACCCGTAGCACTGGCCCAAGCAATGCCGTCAGAAGTGCCGCACATATTGTAGAAGGTATTAATATTATAATTGCTAAAATTATTGTTTATAGTATTTGCTATCCTTGAGGCATTATAGGTAGTAGGAGCAGCAGAGAAAGCACCGAAATTGCTTATAAGATCAAGGGATTCGCAGATACCAATATTAATTGTCTGCATACCGCCCATGGATAGGCCGGCCATTGCTCTATGCCCTCTGGCTGCGGTTTTGTCATAATAGTTAGGGTTATAATTTGCATAAGTAGAAAAATTCTTATCAATATAGGGAATTAAATCATTCCTAAGCTCCTGTCCAAATTTGTAAAAGGAATTATGGTCAGAGGAGGTATTGGCATAATTTTTACTGGAACGCCCATTAGGAGTTACAATAATAAAAGGATCAATATCTTTATAATATATTAGGTTATCCATAATAATTTTGACAGTAGAGGAATCGTTAAACATACCCCATTCCCGTTCATTCCCGCCAATACCATGCATCAGGTAAAGTACATTGTATTTTTGATTACTGTTATAACCATACGGGAGATAGACATAGGCAGGTTTGGTTATCTGTGAATTATTTCCGAAGTAATCATAAGTGGTATAGTTGATTTGTCGGATTGTACCGGCATTATTCGTTCGCTTTGTGGTGTACTTGGTTGGTATGGAATAGCTGACGGCCGCTGCCAAGATATCTTGTGAGGCGGTTTCATAATTCCCGGATTCTATTTCTGCAGCAGAAGCTTCTACATAACCACAGGCGGCAAGCAAAATTAACATAAGTAAACTTAATAGCATAGAAAATGTTCTCTTCATAATCATATTTTGTTGGATGCATATCTCCTTATGCATCCATACACCCCTTTCTTCTCATAGATGATTAATTATTGATACTAACATTGCAATAATTCTACAAATCCTCCTTCTTTTCAGATTTTTGTAAACTCCAAGTGTGTTCTTTGGCAGGCATCACTTAGTAATGCTCTCCTTTTTTATGTTATTCCTACACATCACCCCGCTTTGTTAAAAAAGTACTCTGTTAGTAGTTACCTTTATATTAATCCGAAGAATAATATAAACAATTTATATCAATTTGTACGTATGATTTATAATTAAGAGAGAAAATGTACATACAACTATAAAGACAGATTAACATATATTCCCAATAAAGGGAAGAGGGATTTTTAAAAATCCCTCCAAACGGATGTGGATGCATCTGCCTGGAGGGTTCTAATCTCTGAGTATTCTCAATTTTAATGACGGCGTCTATCAAATAACGAAATCACTTTAACTGTCAATTTCAAGTTATTAACCAAATTATTCATACCGAATATGAATTCTACCTAAAAAAGGCATGTCCGAAAATGGCTAGATAACTTTAAAGAATATGATATAATAAATAGAAATTATACAAGGAGGCGAAAGGTTGAATAAAAGATATTCAACCTCTTGATTTGTACGCGGCCAAAGGTCGCAGATGGGAGCTGATTATGATAGCAAACGATACTGGTCTGTATGCCGCATTTGTAGCAAAAGATACACGGTTTGACGGACGCTTCTTTGTAGGGATATCCTCCACCGGGATTTACTGTCGTCCCGTATGTCGGGCGCGGCAACCGAAAGCTGAAAACTGCACCTTCTATTCTAGTGCAGCGGAAGCTGAATTAGCAGGATACCGCCCTTGCCTTTTGTGTAGGCCGGAACTTGCACCTGGCACCGCCATAACTGACGCTACTACTGTATTGGCTCATAAGGCAGCAAGAATGCTTGAGAAAAATTGCGGGACGGGACAGGGGCTAGATGAACTTGCGGGACAGCTTGGTTGCACGGATAGGCATTTACGTCGTGTGTTCACATCAGAATACAATGTATCTCCGGTACAGTATCTACAGACATGCCGCTTACTTCTTGCTAAAAATTTACTTACAGATACGAATTTAAATATCATTGATGTTGCTATGTCGGCAGGCTTTGGAAGTTTAAGACGCTTTAATGATTTGTTCAAAAAGCATTATAATCTTACACCAACATTAGTAAGAAAGCAGAGTGCAGCAGGAAAGAAAAAGGATAGTAATATTACGTTAGCATTAGGCTATCGTCCTCCTTATTGTTGGGAAGAGATGCTGCGCTTCCTTGCCGGACGAGCAATAACAGGAATTGAAGTGGTAAAAGATGGTGAATATATGCGTACAGTTCATTTGCAAAATACGGAAGGAAAGCATGTGTATGGTTGGGTACGGGTGGGGCATAAGCCGGGAAAGAATGTATTGAGCGTAACCGTGAGCGAAGCTTTGTTATCTGTACTTCCGCAAGTATTGGCACGGATACGTCACTTATTTGACTTATATTGCAATCCGGACGCAGTGTATGAAACACTTCAGGTAATGAATCACATTCGCCCGAATCTTTGTGTTTTGGGAACTCGTGTGCCGGGGTGCTTCAACGCCTTTGAAATGGCAGTACGGGCTGTACTTGGACAGCAAATTACCGTTAAAGCAGCGAGTACATTGGCTGCAAGAATTGTTAAAACCTACGGTACGCCGGTGCTTACAGGTATTGAAGGATTAACCCACATTTTCCCCTCTCCTGAAGCTATATTAGCTCTGGATGGTTCAATTGAAAATCATTTTGGACCGTTAGGTGTTATCGCAGCCCGTTCAAGAACGATTTATGAACTGGCACGGACAATCGTGCAGGGTGAAATTGATTTTGACCTTTGTGCCCAACCGGAGGAGGAAATAAAGAAGCTGATGACGATTCATGGTATTGGAAGCTGGACAGCACAATATATTGCAATGCGTGCTATGGAATGGCCTGACGCTTTTCTTGAAACAGACGCGGGCATCAAAAAAGCATTACTACTATTTACTTCAAAAGAGTTATTGAAACTAGCCGAAGGCTGGCGTCCATGGCGCAGTTATGCCACCGTTAATCTTTGGAATTCATTATAAGGAGGCGCAATATGTATTATTCAACAATGTACCTGTCACCCTTAGGGCGAATTACACTTGCATGTGAGGGTAATAATCTCGTTGGTGTATGGAACGAAGGTCAAAAGTATCATGGTGCAGGCATATCCGGGCAAATGATTGAAAAGGATGATATACCAGTATTTGACTTGGCTAAAAAATGGCTGGATAGATATTTTGCAGGTGAAAAGCCCGCTATTACCGAATTGCCGCTGGCTCCAATTGGAGGAGAATTCCGTCAAAATGTATGGGCAATCTTGTGTGATATACCATACGGAGAGGTTATTACTTATGGAGACATCGCAAAGAAGATGGCGGCAAAAATGAACAAGGCCAGCATGTCAAGTCAAGCGGTAGGCGGAGCAGTTGGTCACAATCCTATTTCTATCATTATTCCCTGCCACCGGGTTGTAGGCTCAAATGGCAGTTTGACAGGGTACGCAGGAGGCATTTGTACAAAAATGAAGTTGCTTGAACTAGAGGGTGTTGATATGTCCTGCTTGTATATGCCCCAAATAATATAGAGAATCGTAATATTATTACAAGAAATCTGTGTAATGAATTATTGGAATAGGATTTTAATTAGCATATAAATACTATTATAATTCGATTATTTAGAAGGACGGACATAAGGATAAGTCAATTGTTTGCTATAATTACAACATATAAAACCTAAAATATATAGGAATGGGACATTGCTTTATAGTGTAAAAAAGAATTTTAATTCAATTATATGCAAGTATGTATCATTGAAGCATACATCAGAAATCGATATAATTATGGTAAAAAAAGGAATTGCCAATTCGGGCCATACTTTTCTGGTATTCACTAGTTTTACCGGACAAGGTGATATAAACAGGTATTTAGTTTAGTATTACATAGGGCTGACTTTTAGCCTGTAATACGGTAGGAAGGAGAGTAGCGGATTGTATAAAGGCTGTAATGAGGAAATGATAGTTTCTGGAATTGCAGAGATTGGGGGATTACAATTTTTTAATGAGGGGGATGATAAAGGTCGATTAATTTTGAGAAATGAAACGGATATACGCACATGAGGGTAATGTTTTAGACTAGAAACAATAAGTATTATAAATAATAAGGAGGTCAACAATGAATATAAAATTTAAAAAGTTAATTAGTTTTATGTTAGCATGTGTTATTATGCTGTCTTTTGTCTTAGTGGTGCCGGAACCTGCCGGTGTGTTTGCTGCCAGCGATGTTACTGTTAATTTATCAGGGGAAAAACAAGTGATTCGCGGTTTTGGAGGGATAAACCACCCGGCCTGGATAGGTGATTTAACAGCTGCTCAAAGACAGACTGCATTTGGTAATGGAAATAACCAGTTGGGTTTTTCTGTCTTGAGAATCTATGTGGACGAAAATCGGAATAATTGGTACAGAGAATTAGATACAGCAAAAAGTGCTATTGCACAGGGCGCAATTGTGTTTGCTTCACCCTGGAATCCTCCAAGTAGTATGATAGAAACCTTTAACCACAATGGAAATACATCGGCAAAACGGCTTCGCTATGATAAATATGCTGCCTATGCACAGCATCTGAATGATTTCGTTACCTATATGAAGAACAACGGAGTGGATTTGTATGCGATATCTGTCCAAAATGAACCGGATTATGCTCATGACTGGACTTGGTGGACACCTCAGGAAATACTTAACTTTATGAAATATAATGCAGGCTCCATTAATTGCAGAGTAATCGCTCCGGAGTCATTTCAATATTTGAAAAACATATCAGATCCTATTTTAAATGATTCCCAGGCTCTTGCCAATATGGACATATTAGGTGCCCATCTATATGGTACACCGGTTAGTAATTTCTCTTATCCTCTTTTCGAGCAAAAAGGAGCAGGAAAAGAACTTTGGATGACAGAAGTATATTATCCCAACAGCAGCAGTTCAGCAGATTTGTGGCCAGAAGCACTGGAAGTTTCTTATCATATGCATAGCGCTATGGTTGAGGGAAATTTCCAGGCATATGTATGGTGGTATATAAGAAGAAATTACGGCCCTATGAAAGAAGACGGTACCATTAGTAAGAGGGGATATAATATGGCTCACTTCTCCAAATTTATCCGTCCAGGATATGTAAGAGTCGATGCAACAAAGAACCCTAATACCAATGTTTATACATCCGCATATAAAGGTGATGGTAAAGTGGTGATTGTGGCAATCAACAAAGGTACTTCAGCCGTAAGTCAGAATTTTGTATTGCAGAATGGAACTGCCGCCTCCTTATCTTCCTTTATAACAGACCGCAGCAGGAATCTGGCGACCGGATCAACAGTTAATGCATCAAATGGTTCTTTTACGGCTCAGCTTCCTGCTCAAAGTGTTACAACTTTTGTAGGTACATTGGGCAGCAGCACCGGCAGTGGCACCACCTATGAAGCAGAGACAGATACAACCCTGACTAATGCGGTTGTAGAGACTGTCAATGCAGGCTATACAGGCAGCGGATATGTCAACTTTAATGCTTCTACCGATGCGGCCGTTCAGTGGAACAATATTTACTGTGCGGTTACCGGTACTAAGAATATTAGAATTCGTTATGCATTGGCATCCGGAACCAGAAATCTTGATGTTTACGCCAATGGAACGAAAGTAGCCAGCAATGTCGACTTTTCCTCAACAGGCAGCTGGACAAACTGGAGTGAAAAAACAATTCAGGTATCCTTAAACAGCGGAACGAATACTTTAAAGTTTGTAACGACTGGTACAGAAGGACCAAATATAGATAATATAAATGTTACGGCTCAATAACTGAATACAATATAACGCATAATTCCTTTTTAATAAAATATGCCCCTTTCATTTCACTATATCCAGGTGAATATGAAAGGGGTATATATATTTTGGATAAACATGATAGGCAGAAACAAATTCATAAAAGGGTTACTCATTATACCGGTTTATGAGAAAAGAAAGCCGGAGCAGGAAAAGTGTATTAATGTCTGAAAGGTCAATACAGCATAGGTCGGTGATTCGATTTAAACGGTAGACAAGGGAATTTCTATGGATATAGAGATTTTCTGAAGTTAATTTAATGTTACATCCCTTTTCAATGAAGACAAACAAGGTCTTATAAAGCTGGGAACGATTTTCCTGGTCGTACTGATTAAGTACTGTCAGAGCAGGATGACAATACCTTCCTAATTTATCAGGATTCTTTACCTCAGATAATAAATCGTAAATCTGATACGCTTGATAAAGATATAACAATTCTTCCGAATCTAATTTATGCCCCAATTCTAATGCCGCATTCGCTTGTTCATAATGGGTTACAAAGTTCTCCATGCAGGAAAAAGAATTACTGATTCCAATTCGTAAATGTTCCTTTTTGGAAAAGTACTTTAAAAATTCCAGTAACTCAAACCCCATAGGAGTATCGTCTTTTGAAGGAATAACTGCTACAATACCGTTATTGTGATAAGTGACATGGGTGCCTGGAATCTGTAGTTTCAGGTTCTTGCATATAAAATTTTTGAAGAATGGTTGTCCGGGATATATTGCAGGACGAATAAATAAAACCTGCATATTTGAAGGAAATTTAAGGGCCGCCAGTCTTGGCATGATATCTTTCGCAGGTGCTCCAATGAGCATGTCATATAATATTTTATAATAGAGGCTGTTTTTCTCAAATAAGTCTGACGTATAGTACGAAATGGTGTAGCTGATAACGTGGCTTATGGTACTTAGCATTTCAAAATGGGACGGTTGAAAATCGTTCTCCCCTTCAATCATCAATAGAAATCCAATCTGGGTTTGATTATGAAATACTTTACTGCTTAACTTTCGGTATGGAGACTTGGTGCAGGTGACTTCAATGGCGGCTGTTGTCTGGGCAGCATTTCGTATGGATTTTAATTCTTTTACTGCATTGATAAATTCGTAGCAGCAGTACCCCTGCTTTGTATTCTCTAACCAAAGAGGATCGAGGACAGGGACAGAGGTCGAAGCTGTAATAATTTTAAAGTTCATATCACAGAATAATAAAGAATTTCCAAGCCTTACAGAGGCAGCATCGATAACGGTATCAATGTTGTGTGTTTTATCCGCGAGAGCGGTAAGTTCCTCAAAAGTCCCTTTATGAGTCGTTTCAAGTAATGTTTTTGCATCGTTAAATACACTAAATAAAAGGTCTTCTGTTACCAGCGCTATATTACCATTAGCGGGTATGGGAAGCGCAGCAGTATTTGTGCGTGCAATTATACATTGAGATGGAACAAAACCTGCATTTATTAATTGTTTATCATAACCAAAGTAAAGTGTAGTTCGAATGGTAGTATCATGCTTGTTGTCAATCAAAGCAACATTCTGTATATCTAAATTTTCCCCTTGTGACAGTATGTCAATGGGATATTCTTCTGAGATTTTTTCTACCAACGTTGTAAATGTCATAGGGCCCCCAATCCAGAATTAATTTGCAATATGAGTTTACTATAGTGCATCATGAACAAATTGTCAAATTTTTATCATTCATGGTACACGTTGTTAAATTGCTGGTTTTCACGTATTCTTATTGCATTATAAATTTATTATTTATGAAATGCTTTTTATATGAATTTAGCAGGAGGTACAGTTGAAAATGGACAAAAAAATGTATAACAAATTATTTGAAGAGGGGAGAATTGGAAAGGTATCGATTAAGAATCGTTTGGTTATGTCTCCAATGGGGTGTGGACTTGCCAATCTTGATGGGACACCGTCTGAAGATATGCTTGCTTTTTATGAAGCAAGAGCAGTTGGCGGTGCAGGAATTATCATACCAGAGATTACCCGTATCAATGATATGCATGGAGCAGGGCTTATGAGACAGCTGTCCGTCACAAAAGACAGACATATTAAACCACTAGCTGAACTTGCACAAGTAGTACATAAGCATGGCAGTAAGATATTTATTCAGCTGCATCATCCTGGACGGGAAACGGTGTCTGCCCTTCTTGGCGGACAGCCGGTGGTTGCCCCTTCTCCTATACCTTGCAAATTAGTAAAACAGGAGACCCGCGCATTAACCATAGATGAAATAAAACAATTGATTACGCAGTTTATTGAAGGTGCAGTCAGAGTTCAAAAAGCAGGGTGTGATGGTGTGGAATTGCATGCAGCACATGGATATCTGTTACACCAGTTTCTGTCTCCCTATACGAATAAAAGAGAAGACGAATACGGTGGAAGTTTTGAAAACCGTCTAAGAATAATTGTTGAAATTATCCATGGAATCCGAAAGGAATGTGGTACGGATTTTCCGATAGGTGTTCGATTAAGTGTAGAAGAATTTCTGAATAAGACAGGTGTAACAGAAGAATATATACATATTCAAGACGGTGTAAAAATTGCTATGGCTTTAGAGCAGGCAGGGATTGATTTTGTTGATACCAGCTGTGGATTATATGAAACAGGTATGACCTGCATAGAACCTATTTCTTTCCCTCAGGGTTGGAGACACGACCTGCTTTTAGCAGTAAAAAGTCATGTGAAAATTCCTGTAATCGGTGTATCGGTAATTAGAGAACCTGCTGTAGCGGAAAAGTTCCTGGAAGAAGGGGTAGTAGATTTTATAGCAATGGGGCGTTCTTGGAATGCCGATGAAGAGTGGGGCAAAAAAGTATTAGAAGGAAGAGAAAAAGAATTACGCAAATGTATCTCCTGCCTGCGTTGCTTTGAAAGCCTGAATGAATATAACGCTGCTGGCTTACCCCCGGAATGTGCACTAAACCCCAGATATGCAAGGGAAGTAAAATATGGAGATCTTGTTCATGATACCAAAGGACACACTGCAATTGTTGTCGGCGGGGGACCGGCTGGAATGTGTGCAGCACAAACCCTTGCCCTTCGTGGTGTGAAAGTCACTTTGCTTGATCGGCAAAGAGAGCTTGGAGGAACCGTTAATTTAGCCAAGAAACCGCCGTTAAAGGAACGTATGCAGTGGATAGCTGATTACTATAACAATGAATTAAAACGGCTTGGAGTAGAAGTAAAGTTGAATACAGAGGCAACCCCGGATATGATTATGGAATATAAACCGGATGCAGTAATTCTTGCCACAGGCTCGACCTCTATTATTCCCGGAAAAATCCCAGGAATTACAGGAAGTAATGTATTCACAGTGGAAGCAGTGCTGTCTGGTGAATCAGCATTAAAAGGGAAAAAAGTAGCTGTAATCGGTGCAGGGCTTACCGGACTTGAGACAGCAGAATATCTATGTGAAGGGGGAAATCAGGTTACCATTATTGATATGCTTGATAAGCCTGCCCCAAATGCAAACCATACCAATGTAGCTGATGTCTGTGGACGCCTGGCGAAAGACCGCGTAGATTATTTATTTGAACATTCCTTAAAAGAGATAAAAGCGGATCGTATTATACTAGAGAGATTAAAAGACCACCAAGAAGTAAAGGTATCTGCGGATGCAATTGTACTTTCTCTTGGATTCAGTCCGAATCAATCGTTGCTTTCGGATTTAGAAGCAAAGGGTGTAGAGGTAAAGGTTATAGGAAGTGCTATAAAAGATGGAGCAATTGCGCCTGCTGTACGTACAGGCTATGAAGCAGGAAGAGAATTATTTTTAGAAACACAAAAAACTCCAAGCTTTCGAATATCGAAAGATGAAATATCAAACTTTGGAAAGACATCTCTCATGGATAATCAGGAGGGACTCTATCTCAGCTATCTTACTTACCCGGAAGCAATTGCAAGGATACTGCCACCGCCACTGAAACCATTTTCTATGCCGGTAGTTACTTTATCCATTTGTCATGTGAATAACCCGACTTTTGCAGATGACTACTATGAAGCAATATTAGGGGTTTATGCAACCTACGGTAAATCCCTTGGTTTATATACAATGGGACTGGTACTTGGCGGACCCGGAGCTGAGATGGCAGTACAATGTGGCCGTGACAATGGAAGTATTCCTAAAAAACTGGGAGGAGAATTTGTCATTCGAAGAAATGGTGATACGGTAACAGCAGGAGTAACAAGAAGAGGAACACAACTTGTAGAAGCGACTATGAAAATAGGTGAATATAATAATCCCCTGACGGCTGCGCTCTATCAATATCCGGCAGCAGGCAAGCAGACTTTTGGAGGCGGTTTCTATTTTCATTTTGACCGTATACCGGATAAAAACGGAGAATCACATTTTCAAAACGGAGCATTGCTTATGAACCAATGCGAATATAATTATCAATCTTGGGAGCCGGGAATTGTATCGCTGCATATGAAATCAAGTGTGGATGACCCATGGGCAGAACTGCCGGTTAACACTATAATAGGCGGTGCATATTCAAAGAACAGTTTGTTAGTACATAAACTTAATTTAGTAGAAAACGTAGAAGCAGATGATGTAATTCCCTATTTGCTAACCGGACGCTATGATCGTACGGCATTTATGGAAACAGGCCGTATTTAATCTTATTGTAGTAAACAGGTCTGAGTAAGTACAAAGTAAATTGTGAATAGCCCATTGATTTTTTGTGGGGAATAATATATGTATTCTAATAATAAAAAGAAAGGGTGTATTTTGATGGAAAACTTTTTTGATTTAACGGGTAAAGTAGCGGTAGTAACCGGAGCAAGTTCAGGGCTTGGTGCAGATGCAGCAATTGCCTATGCAAATGCCGGAGCAGAGGTTGCCTTGCTGGCAAGACGTACCGAAAAGCTAAATGAGGTAAAAGCAGAAATCGAGAAGATGGGCAGAAAGGTAATTGCAGTTGGATGTGATGTTACAGAAGAAGAAAGTGTAAAAACAGCAATGAAAACCGTGCTTGATACCTTTGGTCACATTGATATCCTGTTGAATAATGCAGGAATTGCTGTTCGTGGCGGAGTAGACAGCATGTCTGTGGAGGAGTGGGATAAATCCTTTGATACCAATGTAAAGGGAATCTTTTTAGCAAGCAAATATGTACTTCCCCAAATGAAGGAAAGAGGCTATGGTAAAATCATTAATATCGCATCCGTAAATGCAGTAGTTGCGGATAAGTTTGATGCCTTTATCAGACACTCCTATAATTCCTCCAAAGCTGCCGTGGTTGGTTTAACAAGAGGTATGGCGGCTTCCTATGCAAGATATGGCATTACGGTGAATGCTATTGGACCGGCTCTTTTTGAAAGTGAAATGACCAGTGAAACTTTATTTAAGTCAGAAGAATTTCTAAACAAGTATAATACGCTAAACCCGGCAGGACGCCCGGGAAGAAAAGGAGAATTAAATGGTACGGTTCTCTATCTTTCCAGTGACAGTTCCAGTTATGTTCAAGGTCAGTTCATAATCGTAGATGGTGGCGGAGCCCTTGTCTAGTTGAACCTTATAACATTTGGAATAGTATGGACATATGTGTCTATTTACGTTATTTGTAAATAATGCTATCATTAAATCGTAGGCAGGATGCTTATATTACTCCCCGTTGGCATCATGTTGTTGAAGCTGAAACCATACAGATATTCTGTATGGTTTACAGCTTCTATGTCTTAATACGTTCGGGGAGTTGGAGTTCACTAAGTTCTAAGTTTATATAATTAAGAAAGGTATGGGTACAATGAAATCCATAAAAATAATTTTAATAGGCATATCTCTGATGTTAATTGGAATAGGAATTTATATATTTTCTAATTATGTTCCTATTAGTTATGACGATGGTCTTTTTATATTATTTTTTATTATTGGTATTATTGTTACAGTAATTGGGAGCATTACTAGGTGTAATTAATTGTGTTACTACAATAGAGAAAGAAAAAGGGTGGTTTCTAATTTCTTAATACTTCCGGATAATCCGACTTAGCTAAATCCACTAAAGCAGCCAGCTTCACATCCTTTCTGGTGACTTTATATAAGTGAAGAGTATGGTTATAACATATTTTAGCCTCATCAAAATTCTCCTCTTGATAAAGAATCTTAAGCTTCATTTCATACAGTTCGGGAAGAAGCTTAAGACTATATTCTTTTGTTGAAAATGCAATTCCTTTGTTCACATAAAGGAAAGAATCCTTTATATCCCCATGATGAAAGAAATGAATACTAAGATTATATAATACAGTCTGATAAAGTTTCTTAGCAAATGGTGATGCTTGAAACATCGGATAAGCAGGATAAATATGATGGGTTTCTAATACAGCAAGTAAACCTTGAAGCACCTTCATACCTTCCTCTTGTTTATCCATAGCAAAATAATTTTGGCTTGTACAATTTATAAGAGCTAAGCTGGTATTGGAATATGTATAATCAGGAATAGTATCGACCTGGAACGCTGCACATTCTATCAGAAGACCTTGAAAGCAATACTGTAAGGAAGTAGTGTAATCTTTATCAGATAAAGCGGATAAAAGAGCCTTACCATAATAAATATGCCGTAGATTATGTCCTTGCTTAAAATCCTCCAAACCTTGGTATTTTTCAATTAGAGTTTTAATTAAGTCTAGATTCTCACTCTCAATTGCTGAATTAATTGCTTTTGTTCCTTCCAGACCTACCAGAGTATTTTTCGTAAAATACATCTTATAGTATTCGTTTAAATCCATATTGAACTTAATAGACAACTGATGTAAGAGATAGATGGAGGGTTCGGAGGTACCTTTCTCCAGACGGTAAATCTGCTTGGTGGTACAAATATTCTCAGCAAGTTTTTCTCTGGACATATTATGCTTTTTTCTCAATTCTTGGAGTAGCATACCAAAATGTTCATAATGCATTCTATATTCCTCCCTATCTTTTGTGTCTTAAAAGGTGTATTATATATATTTTTATATTCCTAGAATTACTGGATAATCGGATGTGATTTCTTCTATGAATTCTGTTAAGCTGTTCTCATTCCCGGCTATTTGGTATAAATGAACTGCATGTTCGTAGTATTCTTTGGCTTCATGTATAAGTTGCATGCGGTAGAGAATCTTGCACTTTAAAGAAAGTAGAGATGGCAAACGCCGAAAGTTTTGTTTTTCTATGGCATAATCAATGCCTTTTTCTGTGTGGATTAGTGATTTTTCAATTCCACCATGCTGAAAAGAGTAACCACTTATATTAGATAAAACAAATTGAAGAGCATTAGATATAAATTCACTTGAATCATATATGGGATATGCTGAATTTAGAAAATGAGTCTCTAAAACAATGAGCAATCCGTGAAGGACATTCATTCCGGAAGTGTAATGATTCATTGCAAAGTAATTATTACTAATACAAATTAACAGGGTTATGCCAACATTTGAGTATGTTCTTTCTGTTATATCATCTAAAACAAACTCGGGACATTCTAATCGAATTCCTTTTAGGCAATAATCTAAGGATGTTTTATAATCTTTATTTAACAGGGCAGAGCAAAGGGCTTTACCGTAATAAATATGCTGTAAAAGGTCTCCGTTTTGAAATTCTTCTAGTGTTTCATACTGCAAGATTATAGACTTTAACAAAGGTATATTCTCAGCTTTTAAAGCCGAATTAATGGCTTTTATACCTTCTAACCCGGTTATAGTATAGTTCTTAAAGTACATTTTATAATACTCATTTAAATCTATATTAAATATCATAGATAGCTGGTGCAAAAGGTAGACAGAAGGTTCCGACTTTCCTTTTTCTATTCTATAGATCTGCTTAGGTGTACAAATATTTTCAGCAAGTTTTTCTCTGGACATATTATGTTTTAGCCTTAAATCTTGAAGCAATATACCAAAATGTTCATAATCCATGAAAGCGACTCCTGTATATGGAAAAATATAGTGAAATTTGTTATATACAATAGTAAACCAATTTACCTATTTTTACAAGTGGACATAAATGTCCATTTACATTATTGTATCATATAATTATACTGAAATTGTAAATAAACGGAATGAAAAAAATGTTTTATATTCATTTTAATGGTGTATTTTAAATTAATATGAATAAAGGGAAAGGAGGGACAAAAGTGAATGACGAAGAAAATATAGCTGACCCAGACTATGAAGTTAAAAGAAATGTAAGTATCTATTGTTCATGGCTTCCTTTTTGTGGATTAATAATATCTATAATCACTACATTCATTATGTTTATCAAACAAAAAGAGTGGTCATTGTCGCTTGTATTTTATACATTGATATCATTAATAGGTATGTCCTTAATTTTTCTTTTAGTATTTGTTTTATTAAGAAAAGTGCTGTATTTAGAGTTTCCATATTTAAAGGGGAAAATGAAATATCTAACAGTCCTTGCAGTTTTAATTCTTATTATTTTGCAGGTAATAATTTTCATTTTCAATCCAGTTTTTAAATTAACAACAATCCAACTAAATGAAGTTGAGACAATTATCAAAAATGAAGCTTCTTCAAATTATTACATTGTATATGGTGCAGAAAATTGTGTATATTGTATTCGAATGGAAGATACATATAAGGCAGCATTCAAAAAAGAAAGAGAAAAAAATGTGTTTTATTGCGACTTAACTAATGAAAATTATAGTGATGAACGCCTCAAAGAGTTAAATGTTCAAAAAATTCCTGTGTTAATAAGTTATGAGAAAGGAGTGGAGGTTGAGCGTCTAGAGGGTATGCAGTCTGTTGAAGAACTAAAAAAATTTCTTAACAAATAGGAGGGTGACAAAAATGATTAAAAATTCCAAAGCATTTATATCGATGTTGCTGATTACAACAATAATCTTATCAAGCCTACCTTTATTAGTCAATGCTAATGATGACATTGATAGTTCCAATGTTGTGGATATTATTCAAGAAGCCATTGATAGCGAAGATTATGCAGCAACTGCTACAAAAGTTGCTGTTGATGAAGCAGAATATATATGGGGAATGATAAGGACTAAACTTGATACTATTGGCTTTTGTGAAGAACTTAGAGGGAATATTTATATTGAGAAGGATGATACAAAAATTGAGCCTGTCAAGATAATTGATGATCGATATACTAATCTTATGGTTTACTATTATGTAAAAATTTATGAAGATAATTTTGGAAATCTGGTTTCCGCAATGTTTGTTTATGATGAAAATACAAATAGTTTATTAAAAGTTGAAGCAAATAAAATTTCAAAAGAAGGTGATTTTGAGAGTTTCTTTAATTATTCAGAATATAACAAGCGTTTGACACGGGACTTTAGCATATGGGGACAAAATTTTCTTTGTGCGACAACAGGGCTTATAGCTTGTACAGCATATTGTGCTATGATTGGTGTTCTTAGTGCACCTGTAGCTATAGGGTGCTCACTGGTTTGTGGAACTGCCTTTAATGCTGCATGCTCATAAGTAGAATAAATTTAAATTATCAGTTAGGAACGTGCAAGGTATCATAGATGATATATAATGACTTGGAAAAAATGTTTTATTCTTAAAGTTAATTATCAATGGTCAACGTCATTGATAATTAACTTTTTTTCTTCAGCTTTTCTACCTCGTAATAGTAATGTGCTTACAGCTACTGCTGAAATTAACACTATTTACCATAAAATGGATGAAACTGTAATGCTGGAATGGATAATTGTTAAGATATAGGCTATAATGGTAAATTATACAATAATAATTAAAGATTAGGAAGGTATCGAACAATGAAAAAATATATTATTGCAACAGATATTTGAGGCTTTAATGGTATTTGTAATAACTTAGAACATGGTTGAAAATGAAAGTGTTGTAAAAAGGTACATAAAAAAATATCAAATGTAAGCAGTGTGAATTCCGCTTTGGATGCACAAATTGTAATTCATTAGGCAAGGTTGATGAGTATTGTTCTTATGATGTGGAGGTTGGTCAATGGAAGTAGAAATAAAGAATATTGTTAAGAACTTTAAAGACATAAGAGTTTTAAATAATATTAATTTAAAGACTTACAGTGGAGATACCTTATTAATTGTAGGTAAAAATGGTGCAGGAAAAACAACATTGTTAAGACTGCTATTAGGATTATATAAAGCTGATTCTGGAACGATAACAGTAAACAATGTGAATGTGTTAGATAAAAAATACAATGAAATCAAAAAAGAGATTGGTTTCCTAAATGATAACATTGGTATATTTAGGGATTTAACAGCATGGGATAATATTGAATTTTTTCATAGAATGTATTTTCCAAATGCCAATAAGGAAACCAGAGAATCCGATATTTCAAATGTTTTAAAAAAAGTTGATTTATATCCTCATAGAAATAGTAAGACTGATTTCTTTTCAAGAGGAATGAAACAAAGATTAGTCATAGCTAGAGCTATTGTAAATAAACCGAAGCTATTAATTCTAGATGAACCACACCGCGGGTTAGATGTGGAAGGGAAAGAAATGATTAAGGAAGTATTAGGGGATTTCCATAAATCCGGTAGTACAATTATTATAAATTCACATGACTTAAATGATGTACAAGAGTCAATTACGCACCTTGCCTTTTTATATAATAGTGAAATCGTCTGTCAAGGCTCCTATAAGGATTTGATAAACAAGTTCAATGAAAGCAGGTATAAATTAGTTGTTGATAAACCACAGGTTATCAAAGACCTTCTATCAAAGCAAGCTTTTGTAAAAAGTGTGAGTTCTATGAATAATGAGCTGATTATTGAACTAAATGGCAATGTAGAACAGCTGAGTAAGTGGTTGTATAGTCAAAGTATTCCTATTCACGAGCTGGTTAAAATGAATGATAATTTAACAACACTTTATAAAAAAATAATATCTTAAAGTGGAAAGTGTGGTTAAAAATATGGCGGTTTTATGGCGAGAATGTCAAAGAGATATAAAATCTTATAAGAAACTTGTAATCTATATTTTAATTCTTGTTTTTTATATATACAATTGTAATTCGGCATTTGAAATTAGTGAAAAAATAACGGATATTATGATAGGGTATTTAATGGTAGCATTATATTCCTCTCTAGGCTCATACTCTAATATTGCTGTTATTCTAGCATTGCCTGTTGATATAAAAGCTTACAATTCATATAAGACGATTTATTTTTTTATTAAAATAACACTGGTAACAATTATAACGATGATAATTCTTAAACTTAAGTTAGGGAGTCTGATGGTACTTAATTTGATGAACCTTTATTTTATATTTACTGTAATCTGCACATTACTATGCATTAATTATCTATCTCACTATCTGCTGGCGATATGTAAAAAGAAGCACTCATACATGATATTCTTAGTCATTATGGTACTCGTTAGTGGGGTGAGATTATTAATCTTAAATTCATTTCATATTGTGCTAGGATTAAACTTGCTGGTGGCTAGTCTTCTCATTTGTTTGTTGATTGGAGCTTTATATGAAAGAATTAATACTGAAAAAGTACTTCACAATTGGTTTTAGAAGAATGAATATAGGAGGTTACTATGGGTGCTTTGTGTTGGAAAAAAGGGAAAGAAATATTGACAAACAAAATTAAGTTGGTTGTTTCTTTATTTTTACCCGTGCTCGTATTCGGATGGATTGTTTATAATAAGAATACAATGGAGAATATATTTTTCATATTTCCTTTGGTTTCTATATTATTATTTTGGCTGGTTATGTTTTCTATTGAAGACTATATTTATACAGAAGCCATACTAGGTACTAATGTTACGTTAAAGGATGTATGGGTTTCTAATTTGTTTTTAACAACATTTGTTGGATTTTTTTATTCATTGGTATTGAGTATTATTTATTTAGTATTTACAAATCAGATGCATGTAATTTTTGAAATCGGTTTCTTGGTTAATATGATGTCTGGTTTAATCATAGGAGGTGGGTTAGTGGCTTTTTCAACCTTCTATATTTCTAATTACAGCAAACTAAGGCAAACAATATCGTCCATTGGTTCCATTGGAAGCCTGGCTTTACTGGTGGTACTATTGCTGACAGACCAAAAAATGATTATATTGGAAAATAAAAGTCTGCTTGTTATGATATTAGCAGTGACAGGTTTACTTTCTTTCGTTGTAGTTGACAAGTATAGCAGTCCAGAAGCTTTTTTATGCAATATAAAAAAACTGGGGCAGGTATATGAAGATAAACAAACAACGGATGAATAGGGGAAGCTTATGATTCTACCAAGAACAATTGTTATGCAACTCATAAATAAGTATGAAGATTTAGATATAAGTTTAATTATAGATGATTCATATAGGAGTAAAAAAAGGGCATTGTTAAATAAAAAGATAATAAGGAAAGTGGATTTTTACAAGTTCATTGAAGAAACCAAAACCAGTACATATACTAATTTTATTATACTGCCGTACTTAACTTTGAACTCCCTAATTTCGATACCTTCTAAAAGATATAGTATAAGTTTTTATAATGATATAAAGTTCAAAAAAATTCTTTATATGAAATTTACTGCATTTACAATGGATAACTATATTTCAGTAGAAGAGGTTATTAGTAAAACTGTATGTGATGAAATTATATTTGACTTAAGGGATAATGGCGGGGGGATATTAAATGCTTGCTTAAAAATGCTTGATTTATTTTTACCAGAAAAAGAATATTTGAAGCTAATTACTAAAACAGGTACTCAGGTTATAACAAGTAGTAGTCCTTACCGAATGTTTTCAAAAATATACATATTTTTAAATGAAAACACTGCTAGTTGCAGTGAAATATTTAGTTTAGCTCTAAGAAAATATTTAGATAATGTTTTCTTAATTGGAGAAAAGACCACATCTAAAGATTGTACACAGCATTCAATAAAAAATAAACTTTATGGTTACATATTCACAATTGAAGATAGTAAATGGCTGGTTGGAAATGAGAGTGCAGAGAGTTTGTCAAATTATATGAAAATTGACAGCGGTAAAAGAAGCTACTTAAATGAAAGCGACTATTTGAAGCAAGTGTTATTGATAAGGAATAATGGTTATGAAAATACACTGGATAGTAGCTTAATGTGTTGATTTTACAGATAAAAATAAGAACCCCCAAAAGTATTCTTTAGAAGACCAGGAGCATTTAATTATGTCAAAGAAGAAAATAATTATTGCAAGTAGTTCTGTTATTTTAGGCATAACATTAATTGGAATTTATTATTGGTTCTTTTCTGTGCCTTGGATATCTAATAATAAATTTATCCAGTTTCAAGGATATGTAGCTAATGATATAAATACTACATACCCCTTAAGCCTACCTTTTATAGCAAATAGGATAGTTAAAAATGAAATAAACATTGAGGATATTGTTGATGTAAAGTTAAAAGATTCAAAACTGTTAAAAGTAAAGGAGTTCCATTTATCATATGGTGAAAAAAGAAAAAATTATCAATTTAAGACGTTAACATTAACCATTGGATTCGATAAATGTGGTATTGAAGATATAACAAACATTGAAATTATTTTAAAAAATGGAGAGGTTATAAATTATCCTATAGGAAGTCTGAAATTCGAAATTATTGACACCAAAAACGAAGAAGAATCTTATTTGAAATTAAATTCGCATATTGCAATGAATCAGAATATTTCTTTTTATGAATTGGATATAGTAAACCAGTCAACTGATTTAATCAATATAACTGATATCAAAGTAGATATACCTGAGCTTAAGATTGAAAATATGTCATATTGGATAGAGCCCAAAGACAGTTTTCTTAAAAGGTACAAGATTGATAAAGTAAATAAAGAAAGTAGCGATTTCTTTATAATAAAGCCGTTAATTAAATACAGGATAGATAATAAACAAAAAATATTTCTGCCGGAAGGGACTACATATGGAACTATGTCAATTGATGAAAAAATGGTATTAGAAATACTAAAAAAGAAATGAGTATATTTTTGCAACAGCAAGCTAGATAATAATTAAGCGGCCCCTTAATTATTATAAACCGCTTAGGTTAATTCTCACAACTTAAGCGGTTGTCATGAAAAATACCTGATTCTCAAATCATGCAGGAAAGCTCCCAAGTATTCGTAATTCAACATATAAGCTACTCACTTTATAAGTAGCAGGTTCATAAGTCACTAGTTAATAATTCAAAAGTTCAGGATATTCAGTTCTAACTGATTCTTCTAGTTCAGCAATTTTATCGTCTGCATTAGTTATTTTATAAAGATAGATAGTGCGGTTATAATATTCTTTGGCATCTACAAAATTTTTCCCATAGTAAAGTATCCTAAGTTTCATAAAGATAAGATTAGTCAGAAATTTTAAGTGGTGTTCCTTTAAAGAGAATTCAATACCTTTTTCAACATAATATAATGCTTCGTTCCAATCTCCGTGTTCAAGTAAATGTCCACCTAGATTATTTAGAACCACCTGATAAATGTTTTTAGAAAATTGAGAGGCATGTATAAAGGGATAAGGTGAATTAATGAAGTAAAACTCCAGTACAGCATGAAGTTCAGTTAATACTTTCATTCCGTTCGAATACTGTTTTAATGCAAAATAATTCTGACTTATGCAGTTAAGAAAGGTTAAACCTACATTCGAATACATGGTTTTAGCAATATGGTTCAAGTTAAAATCAGGATTTTCAATTCTAATACCTTTCATACAATATTCTAAAGAAGTTGAGTAATTCTTATCCAACAATGCATAGCAAAGTGCCTTGCTATAGTAGATATGCTGTAAGTTGTCTCCGTTCTTAAATTCATCGAGTATCTCTAATTCCTCAATCAGGGTCTTTAACAAAGGGATATCTCCTTTTTCTAAGACTGCGTTAATGGATTTAATACCTTCAATGCCCGTTATAGTATCACGGCGAAAATAGATGGTATAGTATTCATGTAAATCCATATTGAACTTAATGGACAATTGTGTAATTAAGTACAGCGAAGGTTCAGATAGTCCCTTTTCTATTCTATAAATTTGCTTGGAAGTACAAATATTATCAGCAAGTTTTTCTCTTGATAAATTATGTCGGATTCTCAAATCTTGAAGGAAAGCTCCAAAGTGTTCGTAATTCATTATATACCCTCCTGACGATTTCTTTGGAAATAATATACTATATATTATTTTAAGCTAATTCAAGAAAATTACAAGGGGCTGTAAAAAAACTCCCCTAAAAGAAAAATCGCTGAGGTCATGAGACTTCAGCGATTTTTTGGTATAATTAATTATGCAAATAAATAAAAACACCAATGATAATTATACAGTACGTCAGCTGAAATTACCATTGGAAATCGAAAAATTAATTAATATATCTGATCCAGTATACACGTTCTGTGAGGTGATGGATCACATCGACCTATCAAAATATTTTGTAGAGAAAGGCTACAGAACAGGTCGTCCAAGATGTGATGAACAGAAACTCCTTAAAGTGATACTCTTTGCCTTCATGGAGCACGGAATTAGTTCTCTGCGTGAAATAGAAAAACTCTGTAGGAATGATATACGATACCTGTATCTTCTTGATGAGATGAAGGCTCCTTCTTTTGCGACCTTTGGCAATCTTATACGCAATGAACTAACAGATTCCATAGAACAGATTTTTATTGACTTAAACAGTTACATTTTTGAAAAGGAGCATGTGGACCTGGAGCATACTTACATAGATGGAACAAAAATGGAAGCGAATGCCAACCGATATACCTGGGTATGGAAAAAGTCTTGTACAAAAAACCGAGGAAAGGTTTATGAAAAGATATCCACGCTAATTGATGCAATGAACCAGGAAGTATTAGGATATTTCGGTGTAAAACTTGATAAGAGAGATGAGTATGCTGTCGAATATGTATCTGAACTCTTGGAAATGTACAAGAATGCAACAAATCTGGTGGAATCCACGTTTGTATCTGGTTGTGGTCATAGAAAAAGCCTTCCGCAAAAACAATATCAGGAATTAGAGGGGTATCTAGAACGATTAAAGACATATGCACATCATATAGAAGTTTGTGGCGATGAAAGAAACAGTTATTCCAAAACCGATCACGATGCCACTTTTATGCGCATAAAACGGGATTATATGGGGAATGATCAGCTTCTCCCAGCGTACAATCTACAGACCGCTGTCTGTGATGAATATATAGCGGTAGTTGATGTAAAACCATATGCATCAGATATGGAATGCTTTGTTCCTTTGATGGAAAAATTCAATGAAATCTATGGTCATTATCCAAAGTATCCAGTTGCAGATGCAGGCTATGGTTCCTATAATAACTATCTTTACTGTGAAGAGCATGGGATGGAAAAATATATGAAATTTACCATGTTCAAAAAAGAAACATCCGATAAGAAGTATCATGAAAATCCATATCGCGCAGTCAACTTTAAAAGAGACGAGAATGGAAATTTAATATGCCCAAATGGAAAGACTTTTCACTTTAAAAGCAAACAACATGTCTATAAAAACAAATACAGCAGAACCGAAGAAATCTATGAATGCAAATCATGTGAAGGCTGCCAGTTTAAAAACGATTGTTGTCCTAAGGCAAGCAAAAATAGAACTATTCGAATGAATCAGGAATTAACATCAATACATCAAGAGGTAATGACAAATCTTGAATCAATACATGGCGCACTGTTGAGAATGAATCGTAGTATTCAAGCGGAAGGAACCTTTGGTATTTTAAAATGGAATAAATCCTACAAAAGATTATTTCGAAGAGGTGAGAAAAACGCAATTCTTGAACTCACACTGATTTCTTGTGGTTTTAATCTTTATAAATATCATAATAAAAAACAGAGAAACAAGTTGGCTGCTTAAAATCCAAGAACTATACTCACAGCTTTATTAAGTGCACGCTTTTTTATGGAAAAATCAATCATAATCATAAAAAATAAATAAAAAAAAGAAGAATCACCAGAACCGGCATCTGTCGGAACTGGCGATTCTTAATTAAGGACTTTTTTTACAGCCCCATTAATGATTGGATAGAATGCTTTGAATTTTTTGTAAGTCTTTCAAATAAATAAAAACCGTTTAGGCTAATAAATCAATACCTAAACGGTTATGTAAATATGAATATTAATAGTTAAAAATTTCAGGAAAATCAATTCTTACAGATTCTTCTAGTTCAATCAATTTTTTATCTTTATTTGTTATTCTATAGAGATAAGAAGCACGTTCATAATAATCTTTGGATTCAATATAGTTTTGTTCATTATATAGTATTTTGCACTTCATAATAAACAAATCAGGAAGAAAACGTATGTTATATTCCTTTATGGAATATTGAATTCCTTTTTCTACATAACTTAATGCCTTAATATTTTCACCGTTATTTAGTAGGTGGGAGCTTATATTACATAGTACTGCCTGGTAAATTTTCTTTGAAAAATCTGATACTTGAAACATAGGGTAAGGAGAATTAATTATATGTGTTTCTAACACAGTAAGTAATTCAAAAAGCACTTTAGCACCATTTGAAGGTTCATCTAAGGCAAAATAATTTTGACTGATACAATTTAATAAAGCTATACCTACATTCGAATACATATTTTTTGATATATTGTCTAAATTAAACTTTGGGAATTCAAGCTTTATGCCTTTTATACAATAATCTAAAGAAGCATTATAATTACTATCTAATAACGCAGAACAAAGAGCTTTACCATAATAAATGTATTGTAGATTTCTACCTTTCTTAAAATCATCAACCTTTTCATATTTTTCCATTAATGTTTTTAGAGACAATAAATCTCCACTTTCTATAGCAGAGTTAATATATTTAACACCCTCTAAACCAATTAAGGTTTTATTAGTGAAATGCATCTTATAATATTCATGTAAATCCATGTTGAACTTAATGGATAATTGAGTTATGAGATAGAGTGAGGGTTCTGACACCCCTTTTTCTATTCTATAAATCTGCTTAGTCGTACAAATATTTTCAGCAAGTTGTTCCCTTGAAAAATTATGTTGTATTCTCAAATCATGTAGAAAAGCTCCAAAATGTTCGTAGTTCATCTTAAGTTACCCCCCTCTAATGATATATTTTTGGAAATAATATACTGTATAATATTTTAAACGAATTTAAAAGATTTGCAAGTGGACATGGATGTCCATATACCTTAGAAATAAGTAATTAGTACATATAAAAGCATTATAAAATATATAAAACCGCTTAGAATAAAAATCTAAGCGGCAGGTTCGTAAATTTATTTAGTTAATCAGTAAAAATTTCTGGATATTCTATTCTAGCTGATTGTTCCAATTCAGTTAATTTATCGTCTTTGTTTGTTATTTTATAAAGATAGATGGTACGGTTATAATACTCTTTAGCTTCCTCATAATTTTGTTCATGATATAGAATCTTGAACTTCATGTATATAAGGTTAGCAAGGTGACGTAAATTGTATTCTTTTAGTGAGAATGTGATACCTTTTTCAATGTAATTTAAAGCTTCTTTTATTTCTCCATTATCAAACATCTCATATGCTATGTTGTTTAATACTAATTGATACATCTTCTTTGAAAATTGAGAAGCTCTTAGAAAAGGGTAAGGCGAATTAATTGCAAACTTTTCTAAAATAATAATAAGTGCTCGAAACACATTTTTACCACTGTCATATTGATTTAAAGCAAAACAATTTTGTCCTATACAATTCATTAATGTTATGGCAACATTTGAATACATATTTTTGGAAATGTTAGCTATATCAAAATTCGGACACTCAATTTGAATACCACTAAAGCAAAACTCTAAGGAAGTTTCATAATTTCTGTCTAACAATGCAGAACAAAGTGCTTTACCGTAGTATATATGTTGTAGATTTTCACCTTTTTTAAAATCCTCAAGTTTCTCATATTTTTCAACCAGAGATTTTAAGAGTGGTATATTGAAAGTTTCTATTGCAGAATTAATTGCATTAATTCCTTCTAAGCCAGCTATAGTATTGTTAGTAAAATACATCTTGAAATATTCATGTAAATCCATATTGAATTTAATGGACAATTGTGTTATTAAATACAGCGAAGGTTCTGATAGTCCCTTTTCTATTCTGTATATTTGCTTAGAAGTGCAAATGTTCTCAGCGAGTTTTTCTCTCGATAAATTATGTTGAATTCTCAAATCTTGAAGAAAAGCTCCAAAGTGTTCGTAATTCATTATATATCCCCCCCTAACGATTTCTTTGGAAATAATATACTATGTATTATTTTAAACTAATTTAAGAAATTTACAAGTGGACATGGATGTCCATTTACTTAGCTGGATTAGTGGAGTAATATAAGGACAGAAAGATTGAATAAAATTACCGCTTAGAGTAGATAAATCTAAGCGGTTGTATTATTTAATAATAACTACTCAGTGAAGATTTTAGAATAATCAGATTTCACTACTTTTTCTGTTTCTGTTAACTTGTTATCTTTGTTTGTTATTTTATATAAGTAAAGAGTTCTGTTATAATATTCTTTAGCTTTCTCATAGTTTTCTTGATGATAAAGAATTCTGAACTTCATATAAAATAAGTCAGGTAGGTAACTCATATTATTTTCCATTATTGAGAATTGTATCCCCTTATTTACATATATAAGTGCTTTCTCTACTTCATCACAGGTTAATAAATGAGCACTTAAATTGCATAATACTACTTGATAAATTTTTTTAGAAAATTGAGAAGCTTGAAACATAGGAAATGGAGAATTTAGTACGTATCGTTCTAACATGATTAGTAGTTCCATAAGTATTTTAGTCCCTTTTTCATACTCATTTAATGCAAAGTAATTTTGGCTTGTACAATTTAATAGTACTATACCTATGTTCGAATACATTATATTAGAAAAATTATTTATGTTGAAATTTGGATTTTCTACATATAATCCCTTAAAGCAATATTCTAAAGAAGTTTTGTAATCCTCATTAAACAATGCAAAGTATAGTGCTTTTCCATAAAGTATATGCTGTAGATTTTCGCCTTTTTTAAAATCTTCAAGCTTTTCATATTTTTCTATTAATGTATTAAGTAATTGCAAATCACCATTTTCAATAGCAGAATTTATTGCATTAATACCTTCTAATCCAATAATTGAATTACTAGTAAAATACATTTTAAAATATTCATTTAAATCCATATTGAACTTAATGGACAATTGGATTAATAAAAAAAGAGAAGGTTCTGATAATCCCTTTTCTATTCTGTAGATTTGCTTAGAAGTACAAATATTTTCAGCGAGTTTTTCTCTTGATAAATTATGTTGCGTTCTCAAGTCTTGAAGAAAAGCTCCAAAGTGTTCGTAATTCATCATATACCCCCTAATGACTTCTTTGGAAATAATATACTAAATATTATTTTAAACTAATTCAAGAAATTTACAAGTGGACATAGATGTCCATACTTTATTTATATTACTGCCTATTCTAGGATTACTAATAAGTAACTACTGAAAATTGTTAGAATAATAAGCACGTTTGAGAAGCCTAAATAGTATAAAAACCGCTTAGTATGAAATCTAAGCGGCGGTTCATAAATAGTTAGTTCTCAGTGAAAATTTCAGGATATTCTATTCCAGCTGATTCTTCCAATTCAGTTAATTTATCGTCCTTGTTTGTTATTTTATAAAGATAGACGGTTCGGTTATAGTATTCTTTTGCTTCAGAGTAATTTTGTTCTTTGTATAAAATTTTAAATTTCATATAAGTTAAATCGGGCAGAAAGCGTAAATTATATTCTTTTATTGAGAACTGAAGGCCTTTCTCAACATAATGAAGTGCATCTTCTAAATCACCTTTATTCAATAAATGTGCACTGATATTATAAAGAACCCCTTGGTAAATTTTCTTAGAGAATTGAGGAGCTTGAAACATCGGGTAAGGGGCATTAAGTATATACGTTTCCAAAACTTCCAGTAACCCAAAAAGTACATTCATTCCAACAGTGAATTGGTTCATAGCAAAATAATTCTGACTAATACAAGTTATAAGCGTTATACCAACATTTGAATAAGTAAATTTACTTATATTATCTACACTAAAATTTGGACATTCTATCTGAATACCTTTATAACAGTATTCCAATGAAGTTTTATAATCTTTTTCTATTAAGGCCGAGCATAAGGCATTTCCATAGCAGATGCACTGTAGGTTTTCGCCTTTTTTGAAATCTTCTAGTTTTTCATATTTATCAATAAGAGACTTAAGCAATTGCACATCTTCTCTTTCAATAGCTGCGTTGATTGCATTGACACCCTCTAAACCAATGATGGAATTATTTGCGAAATAAGTTTTGAAATATTCGTTTAAATCCATATTAAATTTTATTGATAGCTGATTTATTAAATATAAAGATGGCTCATAGACTCCTTTTTCAATTCGATAGATTTGTTTTGGAGTACATATGTCTTTTGCTAATTGTTCTCTGGTCATATTTCGTGATATTCTTAATTCTTGTAGAAATTTTCCAAAATATTCGTTGTTCATTGCCATACCACCTAACTTGAATGGACGCAAGCGTCCATTTATTGATTAGAAAAAGGGTGCTATAATTTAAATACAAATTTGAAAGAAGAGGGCATGTAGTTGAAGAAATTTATTGTTAAATTTCGTTATTATCTAGCTTTACTTTTTATTATTACTACAATCTCAAGTGTTTCACCATTATTTTCACTAAACACCACTTCAGATGGGATATTTACAACTGCAAATGATGGGGGAAAATGGATGTTTGAGTATCGATAACATATTATAACATAATAAAGTACTAGTTTCAAATATGTTATAACAAATACTTTACAGAATTTTCTAGCACATCAAAGTACAACAGACATGTCCATATAAGGAACGGGAATTCATATCTTTTGCTCGCTTAGAAGCCTGAGTCAAGGGGTGTACATAGTAACTCTTAGTTAGGGTTTCCGGTAAATTTAATAATAAAATTTTATTAAAACTTTGAGGGGAGTTTACATAAAATTTTACCATAAGTAGTCCAAAGGATACTAGCAAAGCTGTTGAAAAGCAGTGACGCAAAGCTATAGGGTCTAAACCAATACGGTAAGGCAGCCAGTTGCTATATGGTTATGTCAGATTCTTGTACTGAAGGAGCTAGTAATTTCTGTACAGGTTGTGAAAAGTGAGGTTAGTTATGTACGAAGGAGAAGGCAGTTCTGCAATCAATACGAAGGATTATAATGCACTCGGTAAAATTTGTGAACGTTTTGACACAATTATTGAGCAGACAAATCTAATCATCTTTGACTTGAATTTAGAAGATGAAGAACTATACGTTTCGGACAACTTTTTAAAGCTGACAGGAATCGAATATAACAAAAAGGATATCTTAAAGCAAATGCTTGACCTTAAATATATTCATCCAGGGGATGTCAGCAAATACAAAGGTTATCTAAGGCGTGGGAAACAAGGACTGCCTTCTGATACCATAACTTATAGAAGACGAATTCCAAGGGGAAGATATGCGTGGATTCGCAGCAATCGTAAGAATTTTTACGATGACAATGGAAAGCTAATCCGGGTGTTGGGAACCGCCCAGGATGTCAGCACGGAGATGGAAGCTCATATTGAAGCAATAGTTAAAACTGACTTAGACGCTTTGACAAATCTTCCGAATTTTAAAAAGTTTACCTCTGATGCTGAGTTAATCATTCAGAAAAATCGTGATAAGAATTATGCTGTCTTAGTGTTTGACATTGATAAGTTCAGAATAATCAATGATTTATTTGGAGCCCATGAGGGAGACGGAGTATTACGATACATAGCAAACATATTAAGAAACCTGATTGTAAGACCGAATATATTTTGCAGGATGTATGCAGATACCTTTGCAATCTTAATGTCTTATAATAAGGATTCCGAATTCGGTTATATTGCCAGTACTTTTTCAGAAGAAGCTTTAAAGTATCCGCTAGAGCATGAGATTGGTTTGTCTTTTGGTGTCTGCAAAGTGGACGACCCTAAAACGGCGGTAGCAACTTATTGTGACCGCGCAAGTCTGGCAAAGAAATCCGTGAAAGGTAACGTACTGCATTTGTTATCTTTTTATGACGATACATTAAGGAAAAGGAGCATAGAAGACAAGGATATTGAGAACGAGATGAATTATGCCCTTGAGCATGGTGAATTCGAGATGTACCTCCAACCGCAAGTGTCCATTGCTTCCACCGATGTGGTAGGTGCTGAAGCTTTGGTCAGATGGATTCATCCGACTAAGGGAATTATTTCTCCGGAGCGATTTATACCTCTCTTCGAAAACAACGGATTTATTGTAAAGCTTGATTACCTGATATGGGAAAAGGCTTTTGCGACAATCAGGAGCTGGATAGATGAGGGCTATCCGGTTGTTCCTATTTCCGTTAATGTGTCACGGATTCATTTATATAATTCCAATCTATTGGAACGTTTTATTATGTTGGCGGAAAAATATAATGTACCGCGTAAATATATAGAACTGGAACTTACGGAAACTGCGTTTTTTAACAATGCAAGAGAGTTGAATTATCTGGTACACTCTTTGAAAAAAGAGGGCTTTATTCTAGCTATGGATGACTTTGGTTCAGGATATTCTTCCTTGAATATGCTTAAGGATATTCCGGTGGATGTTATTAAAATAGACCGGGGATTTCTGAACGAAATTGTGGCAACAGAAAAAGGTAAAACAGTTATCAGATATACCATTGCAATGGCAAAAAAGTTAAACATAGATGTAGTCGCAGAGGGTGTGGAAAGCTTTGTACAGGCAGAATTTCTGTATCATGCCGGCTGTGAAACGGTTCAGGGATATTACTATTCAAAACCTTTACCAGTGAATAAGTTTGAACAATACGCATTTCATTAAGGAATGTATAAATAACAATCTTCGGACACGTATACGATGCTATGCTGCATTGTAGTATGTGTCTTTTTTTCTTGGGCAGTTGCCTAAAAGTATATGCATTGAAGTCAAAAACATTTTTTAATTGTTAAATTATGAGAAATCAGGATAAACTAAAAAGTGATACTTGACTTTTAGACGCCGTACTATCATACTATGGAAGGATAGAAATTGAACATACTTTAAGGAGGTTTTTGTGGAAACCCAGAATACATTATCGACGAAATTGAAAGAATACTTATTGATTACGTTAGGCGTAGAGTTGGTGGTTATCGGTGTTTACTTTTTTAAGTTTCCGAATAACTTTTCCATAGGCGGTGTAACCGGTCTGGCAGTATTATTGAGTCAGGTTATAGGACCTGCAATTAGCTCAGGAACTCTTGTTTTAATTATTAATCTGGCATTACTGGTAGTAGGATATTTCGTGTTAGGCAGAAGCTTTGGTAATCGAACCGCTTATGGAAGTATCTTAATGTCAGGCTCCCTTAGTTTCTTAGAATATATCTTTCCAATGCATGGTCCGTTTACCAATGAACCTGTACTAGAGCTGGCTTTTGCAGTTATCCTGCCGGCGGTTGGAGCAGCGATTCTTTTTAATATTGGCTCGTCTACGGGAGGGACAGATATTATTGCTCTAATATTAAAGAAATATACCAATATAGATATTGGACGTTCCTTATTTTATTCTGATTTGCTGTTAACGCTGTTTGCTTTCTTAATATTTGATGTTCAGACAGGGCTTTTGTCACTACTTGGTCTTATATTAAAATCAACGTTAGTAGACACCGTAATAGAGAATCTGAACCTTCACAAATATTTTACGATTATTTGCGAGAATCCAAAACCTATCAGCAGTTATATCTGCAAGACACTACACCGCAGTGCAACGATTTGCGATGCCAAAGGTGCCTTTTCTGAGAAGGAAAGAAAGGTTATTTTAACCGTTTTAAACCGTAGTCAGGCGGTGCAGTTAAGAAGATTTATTAAACAGGAAGAACCGGATGCATTTATTCTAATCACAAACACCAGTGAAATTGTAGGACGAGGCTTCCGAGCATAATAATATACAGTTTGAAAAAGATATAATAGAGTACCAGATATAATGAAAGATATTGGTATAGATGTTATAGCAACACCAAGTAATTGAAGGAAATAAAATCATATATAGTAAGAACCACCATGCAGTTCACGTAATCGTTCATTGCATGGTGGTTCTTTTTATATATGAAACCTCTACACAATTACCAGATTGTTCATAGGTTATAACGGTAGAAATCTGAGGAAGCTTCAAGTGCAGTTAGGGAGTTACAATTATCGTTTTATACCGCTCTGGGAATGAGGTTACTTCATTCTGGTTTTATAAGGGATATAAATAATAAAACCAGAACCACCAGTATAAGTGGCTTTACAATTTTATAACCATTCTTTAATACTAAACCAGAACCGATAGAATGTCCGGCAATGCTGAACAGAGCAGCAGTAAGTCCGAGTGGAAGAAGGATTTTGCCATTGATAAGAAATGTTACCAGAGCAGCTATATTAGATGAAAGATTAACCAGTTTGGTATTACCAGAGGCAATTCGGATATCCATTTTCCCAAGTCCTGTGTATAGAAGAAGTAAAAAAGTACCGGTACCAGGCCCGTAAAACCCATCATAAGTCGCCACCCCAAGGGACACCAGACTTATAATAACAAATAGTTTTTTTCTTGGTAAAGGTGTTATAACCTCATCTGTATTCAGGTTTTTGTTTCTAAATATGTAAAAAGCAACGATTGGCAATACTACCAGTAGAATATTTTTCATTATATCCTCATCAACCAGCAGGGCAAGCTTTGCACCCAGTGCCGAGCCAGTGAGCGCAAGTAAGATGGATGGAACTGCCAATCCCCAGTTCACTGATTTGTTACGGCAGAAACGAAAGGTTGAGATAGCAGTGCCGATACTAGAGGATAACTTGTTCGTTCCGATGGAAAGATGCGGGGGAATACCTGCTAAAAAATAAGCAGGAAGTGATATAAGTCCGCCGCCACCGGCAATGGAATCCACCAATCCGGCTAAAAATACCAAAGGGCAGACGATAAAATATACGGTTAGTTCCATAGTGTCTCCATTTTCTTATAATTTCTAAAGTTCTCAATTGATGTTAAGTATACGTAGTTTATTTGATGCTGTCAATGATGTTTCTTAGCACCATGATAAAGTAAATTATGAAATGCCTTTGATTTCAATAAAAATCATCGATTCTGTTTATGTTTATCTTTAATTGGTAAACATATGCTTATAATGCCATTTAACATGAACAGAAGGGAGATACAATTCATATATGCCGAATAATAGAATGGAATCCATATGGAAAAAAGAGCAGACCTTTGAGGAAAGAGAACCGTTAAGAGGAGATATATCGGTTGATGTTGCCATTATAGGCGGTGGAATGGCTGGTTTGCTGACAGCATTTTTCTTACAGCAAAAAGGACTAAAAACGGTGGTGCTGGAAGCGCAGACCATAACTAGTGGGCAGACCCAAAATACTACTGCCAAGATTACTTCTCAGCATGGATTGATATATGATAATCTGATACAAAACTTTGGAGCAGAAAAAGCAGCATTATATGCGAATGCCAATGAGGAGGCGATTAAACGGTATGAAGCCATAATTAAAGAGAGGGGGATCGATTGTCATTTTGAAAAGAAGCCTTCGTATCTGTATTCCCTAAAGGATAGCAGAGTAATTGAAAAAGAAGTAGATGCTGCCGTAAACTGTGGGATTTCTGCAACGTTTACAGTGAACACAGCCTTGCCCTTTGACGTGAAAGGTGCAGTAAAGTTCGAGAAGCAGGCACAATTCCAACCCTTAGAGTTCCTAAAGGAAATTATTAACCCCCTGACAATCTATGAGCATACCCAGGCAAAGGCTATTGATGATTCAATTATCTTAACGGAGCAGGGAAGAGTAAGAGCAGAGCATATAGTAGTAGCCAGCCATTACCCCTTCATTAATACACCGGGCTACTATTTTCTTCGCATGCATCAAGAACGGTCTTATGTTATGGCCCTGAAAAACACCCCATCCTTGGATGGCATGTATCGTGATGAAAGCATGGAAGGTCTGTCTTTTCGAACCCATAAGAATATGCTTATTCTCGGAGGCGGAGGTCACCGTACCGGTGAGAATACACCCGGTACCGGCTACGGTATGTTAAAGGAGGCAGCGGCAAAATACTATCCGGAGCATGAGTTGGTATGCAGATGGTCAGCCCAGGATTGTCATACGATTGACAGTGTACCTTATATTGGGAAATATTCTCCATCAACGCCTAATCTATATGTTGCTACCGGATTCAAAAAATGGGGTATGACCGGCTCTATGGTTTCCGCAGGAATTCTAAGTGATATGATTACAGGCGTTAAGAACCCCTATGAGGATTTGTACACCCCTCACAGATTTCAGGTAAGTGCTTCTATGGTTAGTCTACTTGATGAAACCAGACATGTAGCCTCAGGGCTTCTGATTGATAAGTTAAAGCCTGTAAAAAAACATCTGGACACAATTAGTAATGGACAGGGGGGGATTATTGAAGAGGACGGACAGAAGATGGGGGTATATAAAGAAAAAGACGGTAAGACTCATTGTGTTTCTATAACCTGTACTCATTTAGGGTGTCAGCTTGCATGGAATGCAGAAGAACTCACTTGGGACTGCCCCTGCCATGGCTCTCGATTTTCTTACACGGGTGAATTAATTGATAACCCGGCTTTGGAGGATATTCATTATGAGGAGGCATAAAACCTTTGAAGGCTGGTATTTTAAGCATCAAAATAACGATACGGTTTTAGCCTTTATACCCGGGAAGAGTGTAGATGAGACGGGAAAAAGCAGGGTATTTTTACAAATAATTTGGAATGAGGATTCTTACTCACTAGATTTTAATGAAGAAGAATACAAAGTGGATAAATACCATAAAAGAATATCTATTGGAAACAATGTGTTTTCCAAACAGGGTGTCCGGGTAGATATTCAGTCTAAAGATATCACGTTAAAAGGGATAATCCGCTATGGATGTCTAAACCCTATACGTTACACAATCATGGGGCCGTTTCAGTATTTGCCCATGATGGAATGTAAGCATGAAGTAATTAGTATGTCCCATGCCTTGCAGGGAAAAATAATGATTAATGGCAGAGTGCTTGTTTTTAATGGGGGACAAGGCTATATTGAGGGAGACAGCGGCTGTTCTTTTCCTAAGGATTATTTGTGGCTGCAATGCAACCGATTTGAAGAAAATGAGGCTTCTATTATGATTTCTGTTGCTCATATTCCATTTCTGGGGCTTAGTTTTAAGGGCTGTATCTGTGTTATTCACTATAAGGGTAAAGAGTATCGTTTTGCCACGTATCTGGGAACAAGAGTTATCTGTAGCTGCCCCAAAGCCATTGTTTTAAGTCAGGGGAATTACAGGTTGAAGGTATATTTATCAGAGCAGAGTCAAACTCAAGCTAGGCAAGAGGATAAAAAGCTTAATTTTTCACATAGTCTGTTAGCTCCTTTAAATGGCTTAATGAACCGGTATATTAAGGAAGAGCATTTGCTGCAAGGAAGATTTTTGTTATTCAAAAAGGGAAAGCTTACGTTTGATTTGTTCAGTAACTATGTAAGCTATGAATATGTGGAATAATAAATTTTTTTGTGTATTGTTGTACTAATTTAATGAGTACATGTTTTAATTTTATACTACCTACCAGGCGGGTGATTCTGCCTAGTAGGTAGTATAAAAAGTTTGCATGAGTATCTTGTAAAAAAATGAAATAATATGTAAAAATTGCACTTGAAATACATCGATTCACTTAATATAATGAAATTGGAGAAAGTATTCCAGTTAATAAATTGTAAAAAATGAATGATTATGTAACAAAATTTGCGAATGACTGGAGAGGTTAGTATTTTTATATTTATAGAATATTAAATTTTATTACAACGTTGGGAGGTAACTTATGTTAGACATTACTCCAGTCAAGGATGATGGGATGACTAGTTGTTATGATGTACAGCTTGAATCAGTAGGAAAATGGAAAGGTATTGGCTATGAATTAATGTATTTAGATAATTGGAAGTTTCTTTTTAAAGAGGAGAGTACTAAAGGAGAAGGAATATGGGAAAGAGGAGTAATTGCTCCTCGATTGTATTTTGATAACTTACTAGAGACTAATTATTTGATTGAAAAATTTCACGGTATACATATAGATTTTATTGATATTCCACTGGTTGAATTAGAGAGTGCATTAGATAGTATATTGGATAAAAGATTACCAGTATTATTGCCTGTTGATACATATAATTTGCCATGGCTTAATGGGTTTTATGGAAATATCCACTCTAGGCATATTATTCTAGTAGTAGGGAAAAGTAAAAATGAAGGCTATTACTGCAACGATACTCGACCATATTTACAAGAACCAATTGCAGGAGGACTATTAACTCTTAAAGAGCTTAATGAGGGATATGCAGGTGGAATTGGACATTTTAAGATAAGCGAGCCACAATATTCATTTGAAGATATTTGTAAGATACTTAAAAATATAGATTTTAACATGTTTAATTCTATGAGAGAATTCAGTAGATATATAAAAGAAAATGAAATATTATCTGATGACATTGACGAATTTGATGGTGGAGATGGGATTATTGTAAGAGCAATTCGAAATATAGTACGTGCAAGGATTCATTTTCAAAAGTCTCTAAAATATATAAATTATAAATATAATGAAATTTGTTTGGACAGTAATGTTAACTCTTTTAATATATTTATTGATAAGTGGAAGATTATTAAAGGATTGTTTTATAAGTCATATATAAAAGGAGATTATTCTTGTAATAATATCAAAATATCAAAAATTATTAATGAGCTGGCAGACGAGGAAGAAGAAGCAGCTATAAATATGATGAAGGAATTATCCAGTATTAGATAAAAGTATAAAATTGACACATATACTATGCTGTGAAGTATTGTAGTATGTGTCTTTTTTTACTGAGGCAGTCACCTAAAAATTTAAATCTCATACTATAAAGCATAAAGATAATAAGGAGATTTACGAAATGGATAACTACAGACGTCCGATGTATAACCGCGGTAACCGTGGTATGGGAAATTATAATAATCAACCATGTGGATGTACTCCGGTTATGGATACAGGTAAGGAAGACTGTTGCGAAAAAGATATGTTTGCTAGTTGTGTTGATAAATTACCATTGGCCATGGCCTATGTACCGTTTCAAAAATGGCGTAAGGTTTACGATGCCTCTGTAGGTTTAGCAAGAGGGACTATTTTTGAAGAATTGGATTTGCCCTTTTATGGAGACAGGAATATGTGTGGAATGAGGGGTGACAGGTAATGGCAAATAAGAGTCGTGATCAATTAATGTGTATTATCACTGAAGCTAGTTTCGCAATTGACGATGTAAAGTTATACCTTGACACACATCCTTGTGATAGGGAAGCTCTGGAATATTATCAGAAATACAGGCAGATACGAAAAGAAGCCATGAAGGAATATAGAGACTGCTATGGTCCTATTACAGCTTATGACGTGGAAGCCTCAAAAGAATGGACCTGGATAGAAGAACCATGGCCATGGGAAGGAGTGTGCTAATATGTGGACTTATGAAAAGAGATTACAGTATCCGGTAAATATCAAGAATACCAATGCAAAAACTGCAAAATTCATAATGAGCCAATTCGGTGGTCCAGACGGTGAACTGGCAGCCTCCATGCGCTATCTTTCTCAAAGGTATACCATGCCTTATAAAGAAGTAACGGCGATACTAACTGATATTGGTACGGAAGAATTAGCTCATATGGAAATCGTAAGTGCTATTATCTATCAGTTAACAAAAAATCTTACAATTGATGAGATCAAAGCGCAGGGCTTTGAAACCTATTTTGTTGACCATACGCTTGGGTTATGGCCACAGGCAGCCAGCGGTACACCGTTTACTTCTACCTTCTTCCAGTCAAAAGGCGACCCTATTACAGACCTACACGAAGATATGGCAGCAGAGCAGAAAGCAAGAACCACCTATGACAACATTCTTCGTATGGTAAAAGATCCAGATGTAGCTGATCCTATTCGTTTCTTAAGGGCCAGAGAGATTGCCCATTATCAAAGATTCGGTGAAAGTCTTAGAATCGTTCAGGATCATTTGGACTCCAAAAACTTCTATGCCTTTAACCCGGAATTTGATAAATAGATTAAAATTGCATTGATTTTCCCATGTGATTAATTTATACATTCAGAAGCAAAAAACCGTACTGGCTCCTTAACAGCCTTCAGTACGGTTTTTAAGATTATTTCTTTTTATTCTTGGATAGCAGACAATTTCAGACAGCAGCTGGCAAAATCACCACGGAGTCCTTCCGGCAGGATTCCGCTATTCATTAATTCATCACCTCCAAGTATTACACCGGTATCATTCACACGGTACTGATAATCTGGGTGCAAGCCCATAAGTCTAATTTTTTTGTGAGGCATATTAGGTGTAGCCAGTACACGGTAATAAAATGCAACCGCTTCGGTTTGTGCTTCATTCACATATATCCATGCAGTATCATTGCCTTCAAAAGGGCTTAACAGACGATACTGATTGCCAAACTGTATAACATGACGAATGGTCTTATAAAAAGCCACTTGTTCTTTTACCAAAGCCTTTTCCTCATCTGATAGTTCGGTTAAATCCAGCTCATATCCAAAATTCCCTGCCATAGCTACATTTCCTCTGGTCATCAGACTTGTACTTCTGCCAACCTGATGATTGGGAGAAGCTGAAATATGGGAGCCCATAGTAACGGCAGGATACACAAGACTGGTACCATATTGTATTTTTAATCGTTCCATGGCATCGGTATCATCACTAGTCCAGGTTTGCGGCATATAGTATAACATACCAGGGTCATATCTGCCGCCACCGGAGGCACAGCTTTCGAACAGTACATCTGGAAACCTTGTTGTAATGACATCAAGGATGTGATACAGCCCAAGCATGTAGCGATGGGTAATTTCTCTTTGTCTTGTTTCAGGCAGTAAAGCAGACCCCATATCGGAAAAACTCCGGTTCATATCCCATTTTACATAGGAGATGGGAGCAGAAGTGAGAATATGAGATATCCTATCTATAATCTCATTACACACATCCTCTCTGCTTAAGTCCAGAACCAACTGATTCCTTTGGAAAGGTGTGGAGAGAGGAGTTCTGTCCGGGACATGAAGGCACCAATCGGGATGTGCCCGGTATAAATCGCTGTCCGGAGATATCATCTCCGGCTCAATCCATAAACCGAAGCGAATTCTTTTACTTGTAATGTTACCAGCTAGCGTATCAAGGCCATGGGGAAGCTTATTCTTATCAACCACCCAATCTCCAAGTGAGCTATTATCAGAATCTCTTTTTCCAAACCATCCGTCATCAAGAACAAACAATTCCATTCCTAGTTCTTTGCCGGCAGTTGCTATCTGCTCTATCTTTTCTTCATTAAACTGAAAATAAGTAGCTTCCCAATTGTTGATTAAAATAGGTCTTTCTAGATTTTTATAGGTGCCTTTACACAATCTATCCCGGTAGAACTTATGGTAAATCCGCGACATCTTCCCAAGCCCCTTATCAGAGAAGACAAGAATTACTTCCGGGGTTTGAAAGGTTTGATTCCAATCTAAGCTCCAGGAGAAATCAAATGGTTGAATTCCCATCTGTACCCTTGCGGATAAGAACTGATCAACCTCGACCTCAGCCAAAAAGTTACCGCTATAAGCGAGGTTAAAGGCGTAAACATCCCCCTGATTTTCTGTAGTATGCTTATTTAAAAGTGCAATAAAAGGATTTTGCTGATGACTGCTGAAACCTCTTTTGCTATCTACCCCTTGAAGACCGGGTACCAGAGGGCGGCGGCAGATGTATTTTTCTCTGCCCCAGGCTCCGGATAACTGGAGTAGTTCATAATCAGAGGTATCAAAGTCTATGCATAGACTTAATGCCCTAAGTAGCTTTAAGTTCTGTTTGTCCTCTCTGGTATTAGTAAGTCGAACGGATCTGGTTATGACTGGATATGTTTCGAATACGGTATAGGCTAGTATCACTTCAAGACCTGAAACGGCATCTCTTAAAGTAATTTCAAGAGTAGTGGCCTCTTCCTCTGATTCTGCATAAGAAGCAGGAAGACCAGAAAGAGCCGGTTTGCCTTTCATGATGCGGTGAAGACTATACTTTAGTTCACTAGTAGTTGAGCCGTTTTTTTGTAAAACCTCTACGGAAGGGGTTCGCAAATCGCCGGTTCCATAAACAGAATATTCTTGTGGCAGGACATCTAAATTAACAAAGCTTTCTTTGCAAAGTGCATGTCCGGTTTTAAAGGTTTTAATTGGTTTCCCCCAATACAAATGAGCCAGATATCCACAATCTAAAACCTGTAGGATATAACTGCTTTCACTGGTTTGCAGATGAAAAAGTTTTTGTTCTTCCATATAAATAATTCCCATATATACCTCCCATTTTCTGTTCTGTGGTAAATTTTACTGCTTTGTAAGTAAATTTAGTGAAATTTATCAATTTCATCTTTTTAAATATACCCAATTTTTACTATATAAGAAATAGAGAAAACAGTCAATCACTATAGTAAATAATAATGGAGAAAAGTGGAATGTACTAGGAAGCTTGCATTGAAAAATGGAGGGGGAGAGAGTTATATATCAATTCAGGCGGTATAAGTAAAGCAATTGTACAAACAGTTATAATAAAAAAAGAACGAAATGGATGATACGCACTCAATTTCATTCTTTTTTACTATGCATTTTAGGGAATTAGTAACGGTCTTCATATTCTTCAATGGTCTTGCGGATACTTTCTGCTACATATTCAGCAATTTCATTGGATTTCATGTCTTTGTAATCCTCGTAATATAGTGGTTCTAAATAATGTATCTGAACGGTTAATTTAGCTATGGAGTGGGTATCAAAGGCTTTATAGGAATCAATGATGGCAATGGGAACAATAGGGCTTTTGGCATTCATTGCACATTTAAAGCTTCCTCCCTTAAATTCCTGAATTTTATTACCATTTCTTGAACGGGTACCTTCCGGAAATATAAGATAATTTCTGCCTTCCTTTACTTCCTTTGTAACTTCTATAAGTATCTTCATAGATTGTCTTACGTCTTCCCGGTCTATAAATTTAGACTGAAGCAGTTTAAATACTTTACTGATAAAGAACAGGTTTTCCACTTCTTTTTTAGAAACCGTAGCGAAAGGACGTTCATGGGTTTCTAATAAAATCAGTGCATCGAATAGTCCCTGATGGTTACCGTATATAACATAACCATTCTCTTTAGGAAGATTCTCAAGACCATGGCACTTTATATCAACCCTGCCACGTTTATTAGCAAGTCTGGTTATATGACGCAGCAGAGCATATCTTGTGGTTTCATCATATTCATCTGTTTTGCAGTATTTATTAATTTTATAAGACCAGTAGGGTAACTGGAAGATACTTCGAATTACCATTAATATAATACGTTCCATATAGACTCCCATCTGTGTGTAATAGCATATATATATTTTACACTCGTAATGCTTATTTGTGCTAGTGCCTGCATTACCGCACCAGTAGTTATTTTTTGCATGAGTGTTTAATCCTTAGCAGTAACTTATACAAATTGTGATTTACATGAGGTCATAGCCTTTTAACATGCGGGCTCTACTTGGATGTCTTAATTTTCTTAAAGCTTTCGCTTCAATCTGTCTGATTCTTTCTCTGGTAACATTAAATTCCTTACCAACTTCTTCTAATGTTCTGGTTCTTCCGTCCTTTAAACCGAAACGAAGGATTAAGACACGTTGCTCTCTTTCTGTCAGAGTTTCCAATAATTTGGATATCTGATCCTGCAATACAGAATAAGAGGCTGCATCTTCGGGACCCATAATGGAATCATCCTTTATAAAATCACCTAAATGGCTGTCATCTTCCTCGCCAATAGGAGTATCTAGAGAGATTGGGTCAGCAGATACTTTTAGTATTTCTCTTACCTTTTCAATAGGAAGTTTCATAGCATCCGCAATTTCCTGCTCGGAGGGTTCACGGCCTAGTTCCTGTAAAAGGCTCCGGGATACACGATAAGTCTTATTAATAACTTCAGACATATGTACCGGAATACGAATCGTACGGGATTGGTCTGCAATAGATCTTGTTATCGCTTGTCTAATCCACCAGGTAGCATAGGTACTGAACTTGTAACCTTTATTATAATCGAATTTGTCAACGGCCTTTATCAGACCTAAATTACCTTCTTGAATTAAATCAAGGAAGGACAAACCTCTACCCACATAACGTTTTGCGATACTGACAACCAGTCTTAAGTTTGATTCTGCCAGTACTTGTTTTGCGTGGGCGTCACCTTCTTCAATTTTTTTTGCTAATTCAATTTCTTCTGCGACCGACAATAGAGGATAGCTTCCGATTTCTTTTAGATAAAGTTTAACCGGGTCATCGGACATGGCACCAACCATAGAAAAATCATCAATGTCGAGTAAAGCCGCTTCATCACTGTCTTCTAATTCCAGAATAATTTCATCATCCGGTTCATCCTCTTCAATAGGATTTAGAATGACAATATTATGTGCTTCCAGGTACTCATATATTTTATCAATTTGTCTGACATCCAGGTTTAATTCTTTGAAAAAATCATTCACCTTTCCTACATCGACAACACCCTTATTGTCATTGGCATAAGACAACAGTTCTTTTAGTTTTTCTTCAAATTTTTGTGCTACTTCGCTCATTATATTCCTCCATGGGTCTTGTTGCTTAATCTACAATAAAAAAAGAAACTATTTACAAAACAAGTGTCCCTGCATGTATAGTATGAGGAATCAGGGGACATTTCATGCAAAATATTTAGTAAATAAGTTTCTTGGGACAATATTATCACCAAATATCATTATAGCACAGGCTGTCCGAGAAGAAAAGATAATTTTTTATTTTCGACGGTTTTCGCCAGACATATTTCGCTTCTTTCTATTTAGTGTTAGTAAATTGTGAAATTCTTAGAATAGTATAAGGATGTAGGCAAAATCATCAAAATAAGAATTATAAATTAGTAATTTGCAATTGTCTATGCGGTTGCGAATAGACGTTTTCGTATTTTCGAATCATTATTGTTTAAGTATCTTTAGAATAAAATATGTTTAAAGCTTGCAAAATATCCATAGTAACATATATTATATAGGATACCATTTTTGAATATAAGTATCCCCATGACTTTCACATGGCACATGGTGGAAAAGTCATGGGGTATTATTGGATTAAAACAACACTGTCAATTAGGGTTCGATGGGTGCAAAACGTAAGCGTACCTGGGGCAGTTTAGGAATGGTTGTATAATAATTAATCGCCCAGTCCTTTCCCTGAGAGGAATCATTTTCACCGGAGGCAGGAGGTGCAAAAAGCTTAAGCGTCATGTCACAGGCTTTATTCAGAGGTTTCTCAAAGAAAGCAGATATCATATCAACAACCGTAACACCGGGGGCTTTATAAAACCACTTACCGTTGATTTCCATCATTAAATTCAAATCTTTGATTTCATCCTCAAAACGCACTTCCAGAAACACTGGATTCTCAGCAAAATGAAGAGGTATCGAAAGACCGGTGGCATCTTCTGAACCGCCCCAGCGCAAAGTAACCGGTAAGGAAATCTCTTCTGTCTGGGTCATAACAGGGCTAAAGTAATCATCATGAATAATTTCTTTATAAGTTTTTAAAACAGGCTGTTCAATACCTACATCTTTGTTGTTAGGATCTGTAATCTCAAGTCCAAGCCTTCCGTCATCTCTGAACTGGTAGAAAGTGAAGCCGCTGAACCAATCGGAGGATTCGGTTTTTAACATATTACAGAATTCTTTTACCATATCTGCCTGATCATAAGGCCCCGTAACATCACCATCCGCATTCAATTCTGACATTACCATAGGCTTTGATTCGCCGTTATTAAGGAATTTATAACGTTCATAGCTTTTCTTGGTCAACCGATAGGTCTGCTCTACGGTATCTCTCTTATGGCTGGTACCGCCCTTTTCAGCAACATCATAAGGCCAGCCCCAATGCAGTGCCATGTATTTGTCAACAGACCAGATATCGGTAACTTTTACAGCTTCTTTGAATTCTTCTTCTTTTTCTATTTCGTCTTCTGTAAAACTTGTTACTCCGTCCAGGCAAAGAATGGTGCTTACATTGGGTGCATATTCTTTTACGATATTATGAAAACGGACATAGAAGTCAGCCACTTCCTGATAAGTACAACGTTTGTTAAACGAAAACCAATTACCGGTTGCCTCATGGTTAATACGGAATAACACACGTCCAAAGGTAGTTAAATCCTTGGCAATGGCAATTAAATGCTCATCGGAGACATGGGGGTCAATGGTAAGGGTAAGTAATACATCCTGTCCGTGACGTCTGACGTCTCTCATTAAGGTAAAGGGTTCATCGTCAAGGGTACCGTGCAGGCCTCCTTTGTAGGGAAAATAATCATCATATGGATAACCCCAGGCAAAGGTTACTTTATCACTTTTATGGGCAATACTGGCTCTTTCAGGAAAACCCTCGTCCAGAGGGTAATAGCAAAACATCAAATTAATTGCTCTATGGGGGCGTCCCAATTTATGAAGTATGTAATCCTGATTCACATATAAACCCCGTTCGCTGCCATCACCTAAATCAACTGCACATTTAGCTGGTCCCATATGCAGGTTGTAAGCTTTTAATACATTATTCATGCGTCTCTCCTTTGATACTCCTTTGGTATTTTATTACTTTTACACAGTATAGCATGAGGGAACAAATATTTACAATGTAGTATATTTTCATGTGAATGTGGTATCTGGATATACCTTTAAGTAGGTATAGTTAATTGTGATACTACTATTTTTATGATGGAAGCAGTCAAAGTCACCAAAAACGGGTTCAGAAAGGTATATTGTGCCACATTCTACTTGACAAATTTTTTAGTAATCATTATCCTAAAAAGGAAAAGAATGTATACATTTTGTAAGATATCTATCAGAGGAGGTTAAGCCATGCCTTATATTAGCACGAAAACCAATATAGTTATAACAAAAGAAAAAGAAACCACCATTAAGGAAAAGCTTGGAAAAGCAATTGAGTTGATTCCAGGTAAGAGTGAACACTGGCTCATGTTATCTTTTGAAGACAACGCTTCCATGTATTTTCAGGGTAAGTCTGACAGCGGTATAGCATTTGTTGAGGTTAAATTATTTGGAAGCGCTTCAAGCAGTGCATATGATAAGCTGACGGCCGCCATTACCGATATTTTAAAGGAAGAACTGGAACTGGCACCGGATAAGGTTTATGTTAAGTACGAAGAGGTTAGCAATTGGGGCTATAACGGCAATAACTTTTAAGATAAAATCTGAACAGTACCTTTATCTCCGTTCACTAGAATTTCCTCTCCGTCATGTAATGCATCGGTTGCGTTGCCACAGCCTAAAACAGCAGGAATATTATACTCTCTTGCTACGATAGCGCTATGGGATAAGGGACCGCCGGTATCGGATACGACAGCGGACGCTAAGACAAACAATGGCGTCCATGACGGATCGGTATAACGGCACACCAGAATGTCACCGGGCTGCATTTTATCAAATTCCTGAAACGTTAGAATTTTTTTGACTTTTCCTCTACAAAGTCCTCGATTACCGGATATACCTGTCAGTGTATTTTGGTCATTCAATTTTCCGCCAAGTGAAAGGCTGTTCCACAATCTTACGTTTTGAGGGCGGTTTGCCTTTCTTGTTGCAATTTTTCTTTTATAGTCTTCAATAGTACCAGATAGATTATAGACCTCCTCTAATGAAAGAAAAAGAATGTCCTTTGGTTGTTCAAATAGTTCAGGAAAGCGGAGATTTAGCTCGAATACAATTCTGCGTGCCAGACCATAACACATTTCAATCAGGTACAGGCTTTCTTCCCGGTTTACATGATACCCGCGTATTTCCTCAATCCTTTTAATTACCTTAGAAGCTTTTTTGGCAGAGAAACTCTTAATAATTTTTGCATGGATTGTCTGATACTTGTTATTCGAGGTGGTCTTTTTATCAGACTGTAACAGGACTTTTATTAAAGGCAGCAGAGAAGTCATATCTTCAAACCATGATACAGAGCTAAAGGCAGAATAGCTGCTACTCGATTTCCAACCGAATTCATTGAGAAAATCCTGCAACCGGTCAGAGAACTCAGGATGGTTGTTTTGAAGGTCTGTTAGGGTACTATTGTCTGCTGCCTTAAGTCCCATAATTGTATTTTCTAATTCATTGTGATTATTTATATAACCCGCAAGCTGTCTGAGTGCAACATTCATTTTCCATGTCTTATAGGGCAAGTCGCTTAGTAAATCATATTCATTAATACTAGTATCTACACGGTGTAAGGCTGGATAAAGCAGCTTGGATATAGCAACAGAAGGAAAAATATTGTAGCGAAAACGTATGTATGCAATCTCTTCTGATACATTCATAAGCTCTCTTAAATCTTGTAGCAATGCATGAACTGACAGGTGGGAGACATCAGACATTGATTTCTTATGTAGTTCTTTTTTGATTCTGGAAAACGCACAATTTGTGTTGGATGAATTAACTTCATAGTTTGTAAATTGGGAAAGAATAAAGGGAATTTTAATAATGCGGGGGGAGATGTGCAGTGTACCTGCTGTGAAAAAGAGTACACCTTTTTCATCCATACTTAATTCGCCGCCGATTGAAATACCTAAGTCGTGAAACACTTTTGATTTTGCTTGTTCTACTAATATACATGGATTTACATCCAGAGGATAAAGAGGGATAGGGCAATGTTCAATCCAATTATTTAAAACCGCCTTCTGAGAAGCATTCAGCTTTTGTTGAATATCATTTGTTTTGTGTAAAGTTGTAATAGGACGAGACTGTAATATATATAGCTTGCCTTTAGAAATAGCCCATTCAATATCCTGAGGACTTCCATAATGCTGTTCTACCTTTCGTCCCATTTCAAAAAGTGCAAGAGCCTGTTCGTCTGTCAGGCAAAATTGATTTCTTTGCTCTGCCTGCGTTTTTCTCTCTTCAACGCCTGTTGTATCATAACAGATAAGTATATCCTTATCACCTAACTTTCTATCTACAATACACTTTTTCGCCTTACTAATTATATAAATATCCGGTGTAACTCTTCCGGAGACAATTGCTTCACCTAGTCCCCATGAGGCATTGAGCATCATTTGTTCTGCATTTTGACTGACCGGGTCAGCAGTAAAAAGAACGCCTGAAACCTCACTCTCAATCATTTTTTGTATAACCACTGCTAAGGACACTTTGATTGTATCAAAGTTTGCCTGTTTTCGATAGGTAACGGCACGCACCGAATACAAGGATGCGAAGCACTTCTTGATTGCGGTGATAAGCTGCTCTTTGCCGACAACGTTAAGATATGTTTCCTGCTGTCCTGCAAAACTGGCTTCCGGCAAGTCTTCCGCAGTGGCTGAGGAGCGAACAGCAACTCTTATATTCTGCCCAAGAGCAGTGTAACATTCTGTAATTTCCTGTTCCAGTTCCGCCCAAAACTGCCCTGAGGCTACGGAGTCACTAAGTTTGTCACTGTGGTTTAATGACTGTGTATCAAAGTCATTTCGATGCATATATTCATCAAACGCATTTCCCATAATACAAAATCCATCGGGGACAGGCAGGCCGGCGTGAAACAGTTCACCCAAATTTGCACCTTTTCCTCCAACGTCAGAAACATCCTCTTTCCTTACTTCTTGAAAATTTCTGATGTATTTCATAGATAAGACCTCCTTCATTACATTCTTATACTTTTGGTTTATTTGCAATATGCTTAAATCGAAAAGATATAGCTGCCGCAATTGCTCCTGCTAAGGCGAGAATCAAAACGCCTCCTATATAATATTCCTGTGGATAACTCAGTGAAAACTGAAATAGTATGGTTCCAATACTACCGCCAAAATTGCGGACTAAATGGACGGTGCTGTTCACGCCGGCAGCATGCTCCTTCGTTCGGGTTGCAGTATATCCTAATAATACGGACATTAACACGCCAGCGCCAAGTCCCAGCAATCCCAGAGCCAGCGTTAAGAAGATTGGAATGATAACACTGCCTATAAGACCTGCCGTCCACCCCATTAAGATGGCAGAACGTTCAGAAATTTTAATCCACCCGCCCAGTACGCTTCCGACACCCATGAGAATAACGAATATGGACAGCAGATTCCCGGCAGTATCTGCACTTAAGCCCATGGAAAACTGCATGAAACTTGGAAGATATGCAAGACAAACATTGTAAAATCCTCCGAGTATAAATACTTGAAGACATAGGTTTCTCAATAAAGGGTCATTTACAAATTCTTTTGGAAGCAGTATGTTTCCTCCTTTGGCATCCTTTAATACCACAAAGAAAAACATTGCTACACCGGTTAAGAGCAATAGATATTGATGATAATACGCTTGCTCTATGCCTAGGGTTATAAGAAAAATAGCGATAATCATTAATACATGTTGTCTGAGCTGAAAGGCTTCTAAAGGCATTGTTAAAACGGTACCCGGAAGGTTGTGAAATACCAGCCAGAAGCTTAGCAGTTCCAATGGAAGTAGAAGGTAAAAGATGGTCTTCCAAGAAGTAATTTGAGGCAGGTAACCGCCGGCTAGACTGCCTAGCCCATTGAATACTATCTGTACGACTGCAAAGGCAGCAAAAAGTGCGGGGTACTTTTTCTTCTCAAAATGCTCGCCTATGATTCCGTAGGTTGCTGGTACTACAACTCCTGCACCTATTCCCATAACAACTCTGGATAGAACAAGATGAAGCATCGAGCTGCTGAAGGGGGCTATTACAGTGCCTATACCAAATAATATAGAACCTATAATGAAGTTTCTCTTATTACCAAATCTTTGACACAGTCCACTTGATAGTATGATAACCGCAGAAGAAGCCAATATGTAGCTTGCATGTATCCAGGAATAAAAAGCAAACGATCTAAAGCTGTCACTGATTGCGGGCAGTGCACTGCTGAAATAGGTCTGCATAATGGTTGAAGTTCCCATGCAAAGCAATAAGCCGGTGAGTATTGCGGTTCTTTTCTGTTTGTTCAAGTTAATGCACCTCCAATAAGAACAGCATAGCACCAACCTGTGAAAAAATCAAATTATTTTCATAGATTAAGAAAAAATAATTAAAGATGGTCGAGAAGTAGCTTTTCTATTACCTGATACCACGAATCAAAACCAACGCCTATCTTGTCTTTATGAGTACACAGTACAGCTAGCATAGCAACGGCAGATGCTAATTCTTGGTCGGAGGCAGAAATATAGATACCCTTTTTTACCCATATCTTTCTAATTTGTTGTATGAAAAATAAGTTATCCGCTGTGGTAACAGGATCCTCGTTGTAGACCAATGTTTCTAATAAACTGCTATATTCATTTGTGTAAAATTTGTTGCTGGTTGTTTTATCTAAAAGAACATTAGCAAGATCAGTAAAAAAGTCCTTCGGTGTTTGATTTTCTTCTTCAATTATTGTAAGAATTTTTTTTCGTATTCGATGCTTCTCATCACGCAGGATTTCTTCATAAAGAGCTTCTTTATCTTTGTAAAATGTATAAAAGCCGCCTAACGAAATGCCGACTTGCTTTGTTAATTCCTGTATTCTAAAATCCTTGAAACCTTGGTGCATGAACATCGTCGAAGCAATCTCTTTTAATTTTATCTTTAGCTCCGCGCGTTCTTCCTCCGTATATGCACGTCCCAAAAAGTTCACCTCCTACCGTAATGAATGTCTATGTATAGTATATTACCTTTTCATCCTTAATTAGTCAATAAGCATCATAGGAGCTAATAAACGACTTGACAAACTAGCAGAAACTGCCGATACTATAACAAACAAGACAAGGCGTTTTACTTATGCTTGTAGGCATTGCTTAAAGCTGCCTTATAAAAGCATGGATTGGAGTTCATATGAAAAGACTAAAGAAACTGTTGGCAGCCGTTACGATATGTACTTTATTAGCCGGAGGCGGAATCCTGTCACCTGTTTATGAAGGGGCAGCCTATGTACAGGCAGCCGCTGTAAAGCTGAATGTGACAAATTCTGAACTTAAAATTGGTGCAACGCTTCAATTAAAATTAAATGGGGCTGAAAAAACCACACGGTGGTACTCAAACAATGAGAAGATAGCAAAGGTGAGCAAAAGTGGACTAGTAACAGCATTAGGAAAAGGCACCGTTAAAATAACTGCCGTTACAGGCACTAAAAAGTACACCAGTACCATTAAGATAATACCGAAAGAGCTGACAGCCACAGAAGTATATCAAAAGACAGAAAAAGCTACTACTGAGGTGATTGCTTATCTTTCAGAGGAGGAATATAGCCTAGGTACCGGATTCTTTATTGATGACGGTGTGCTGGTAACAAATTATCATGTTGTAGCTGGAGGAAAGGTTATCGGCATAGTAACCTATGACGGAAAGGTTCTTCCCGCTACTAAGGTTTTAGGGTATGACAGGGATATAGATATCGCTATTCTAAAAATAGATACACAAAATGAAGTTTTAACCACGAACACAGAAGGCGTGACAGTTGGAGAAACTGTTTATAGCCTTGGTAGTCCTCTGGGACTTACTGCAACGTTTGCAGAAGGGATGATATCGGCTGCTTCCCGTGTATTAGAAGGGGTTACCTATATACAGACTACCGCACCTATGTCAAGAGGGAACAGTGGAGGTCCACTGCTTAACCGCTATGGTCAGGTCATGGGAATTAATACCTGGCAGGTTAGTGAAGGGCAGAACCTAAACTTTTCAATACATATAAAGGAACTGGAACGGGTTAAAACAACCAATCCAATCACAGTAACAGAATTTTTTGAATTATCAAAGGATGACAGAGAAGAAGGGCAGGAATTAACATATAGATTGACAAAGGGGTTTGAGACGCAAGAATTAACCACCGATGACAGTCTGTCCCTGCCATCCATCTATTTAGAGATAACAGCAAGTTATTAAAGGCTGAAGCAGGATGAACGTACAGTTATAGTTTATACATGGAGCGATAAAGTTAATAAGAAGGCTGTTGTATTGGATATAAAACCATGCAGCAGCCTTTTTAGCGATGATTAATTGACTTTGTTTAGCTACTGGGGGCTTAGGCCAAAGTAAGCCAGCAGGCCCTCATAAATAGCATATGCAAAATCATACTGTCTTGTACCTAATTTCTGGGCATCGGAATAATTCGTAATGTACCCCAATTCAATCAGGACAGAAGGCATATTTGTTCTTCTTAAAACATAAAGAGATGGATTTATTCTGACACCATTGTTTTTCGTACCTAGCCGGCTGACAATAGCAAGCAGGATTCGTTCACCCAGATAGTATGCCTGGGTATAATTTTGATATACATAACATTCAGTTCCGTTAATTGCCGGATTGTCATTGGCATTACAGTGAATACTTAAGAAATAATCAGCCGGCCAAGAATTGGCTAACCGTACCCGTTCTGCCAGACTGGAAGTGTTGCTGTAACCTAGGCTTTGTTCTGGTGTAGTTCTTGAGGTGCGAGCCTCAAAGCGTGGATCTTCATTTAAAATATTGGCAAGATAAATCCCTACTTCATAATTAATATCCTGTTCCCTTAACCCAAAACCTTCCGCCCCGGCATTAATTCCAGATGGATTGTGTCCTTGATCTATAAATATCTTAATAGCCAAAACGATTCTCCTTAAAACGATAGTATTATATAGTATTCAGGGGACATTTTTTTTGTTACTAACCAAATACAACGCTCCAATCTGGCATAAGTATTTTTGGAACATGATCACGAGGATATTCGTGGGAGAATTCCATATATTTCTTGACAATACATGCTGATGTAGTATAATTGTTTTGTGCATATGCACATAATAAAGGGAGGGGGATACTTTGTGCCAAGAAATAGAAAATACAGAAAAGTCTGTGCTGAATTTCAGCATAAGGTATTTGTACCGGAGGAGAAGGGAAGGGGTTATATAACCTTGACCGTTGAGGAACTGGAAGCAATGCGCCTGTGTGATTTTGAGGGTCTTGACCAAGAGGAAGCAGCCGTCAGAATGGAAATATCCAGAGGTACACTCCAAAGAATCCTTTATTCAGCCAGACATAAATCTGCGGAAGCCCTGTGCGAAGGAAAAGGTGTACGTATACAGGGAGGTACCTATGAAGTTGCCGAATCCTGCTGTTGTAATTACCGTTGTAAGAAATGTAAGCGGGGAAGAGACACGGCTTCGAAGGAAATATAAAGAAAATTACTATATGGAAAGGAAGACAAAAAATATGAGTGAAACATATGAGTCACAAAGCAGTTGTTCCAGTGACTGCTCTAGCTGTGGGGCAGAATGTTCATCTAGGACAGGAAGTAAGGAGGATTTTTTTGTACCATTAAACCAATACAGCAGAGTAAAAAAAGTAATCGGTATTGTAAGTGGAAAGGGAGGGGTTGGTAAGTCTTTCATCACTTCGTATATGTCCGTATTAATGAATCGGAAAGGCTACAAAACGGCGATTTTAGATGCAGATATCACCGGACCGTCTATTCCAAAAGCGTTTGGAATACACAGCAAAGCCCAAGGAAATGAACTTGGAATATTTCCTGCCACTACCAAAACAGGGATAAAGGTTATGTCTGTGAATTTATTATTAGAAACAGAGGATACACCGGTCATTTGGAGAGGACCTGTTATTGCAGGTACTGTGAAACAATTCTGGTCTGAGGTGTTATGGGAAGAGGTTGACTATATGTTTGTGGACATGCCTCCCGGAACAGGGGATGTTCCTTTAACCGTATTTCAGTCACTTCCGGTAGATGGATTGATTATTGTAACGTCGCCTCAGGAATTGGTTTCTATGATTGTAGCCAAGGCAGTAAACATGGCAACGGCAATGAATATACCAATACTTGGTCTGGTGGAAAATTATAGTTACATCAGCTGTGGTAATTGCGGAGAAAAGATAAGTGTATTCGGTACCAGTCACATTGAAGAGAACGCTAAAAAATACAACTTAAAAGTACTTGGTAAATTACCAATTGACCCTGCCATAGCCGCTGCTATTGATGGCGAAAGAGTAGAAGAACTTTCGGGCTCCTGGTTAGATACCGCCGCAGATATTCTTGAAAATGAGCATCCGGTACGAGATACAAAAGAGGTGCAGGAGTCGGGTACCTATAAAATAGCAGTAACAACCGATGAAAAGAATAATGTATTTCAACATTTTGGAAAGTCTGAAAGATTTACAATATATGAGTTTAACGGAAAAGAGTTAATTAGCAAAGCTACAATCACAAGCAACGGAAAAGGACATGAGGAGCTTGTAGTATTCTTGGCGAATCAAAAAGTGAAGGTTCTAATCTGTGGAGGAATCGGAATGGGTGCCATGGAAGGTCTTATGGCAGCGGGAGTTCTTGTAATTCCGGGAACTTCAGGCGATGTTGATGTGGCAGTGGCCTCCTATCTGGATGGAAGTCTTGCAGATAGAAATGAGCCTACCTGTAACCATTCCCATGAAGACGGAGAAGGATGCAAGGGAGAATGCCATTGCCACGAAGAGTAATTTTAATCGATTTTATCCGGTTCCAAAAAGGCAGCTCGTTTGACGGAATCCTTACCAAATCTGTTTCGGATATCATCCAGTGCTTTATCCAGTTTTTCAAGCTTTTCATTTTTAACTAAATCAAATAAGTTTAATTGGGTATAATCCTCCTCACCCAGCTTAGTTGCCCGGATGCCTAATAAACGAATGGGTGTACCATTCCAGAATTCTTTTAATAGCTGACAGGCGGTTTTGTAAATCAGGTTGGTGGTATGAATGGGTGATAACAAAGTCGTCTGGTGAGATTGATGATTGAAAAAGCAATCTGTAAGCTCCACCATGATACAGCTGGATTTCAAATTTTCCGTACGAAGTCTGGCAGCCACCGTCTCACTCAGGGAAAGCAGAATCTGACAGGCCTCTTCATAGTCGGATACGTCCTGTGATAAGGTGGTGCTATTGCCGATTCCTTTACTGGGAGCAGGGGTGGACACTACAGGACTGGCATCTCTGCCATGTGCATAGTGATAGACCCTTTCCCCGTGTTTATTCCCTAGGTGAGCTTTTAATACAGAAAGGTTTGTATTGGCAATATCACCAATAGTATTAAGGCCTAAGTCTCTTAAGGTTTTACTGGAGGAACGGCCGACGGAATAAAGTTCTTCTAATGGAAGAGACCAAAGCTTTTCCTGCACCTCCTCCGGAAACAAGGTGTGAATTTTATCTGGTTTTTCAAAGTCAGAAGCCATTTTGGCTAATAATTTGTTGGTAGAAATACCTATATTTACAGTAAATCCAAGTTCCCTGTAAACCCTCGTCCGAATGAGATTGGCCAGCTCAAGGGGAGAGGAATAACTAAAACAAGCACCGGTCATATCCATAAATGCTTCATCAATGGAAAAAGGTTCTATATTGGGAGTATACTCGTGTAGTAAAGAATGCAGGCTTTTAGAGCACTTCTCATATAAAGGGCGGTTTGGCGGAACCAACAGAAGTTCAGGACATTTTTGTAATGCCTGATGAATTGGTTCTCCGGTCTGTACTTTGAATTTTTTGGCAGATGTTGATTTTGCCAGAATAATACCGTGACGTTTTGTGGAATCCCCCCCAACGGCAGAAGGTATGGTTCTTAAATCTAGAGTTTCACCTAAGACTTCCAGACGGTATACTGCTTCCCAGCTTAAAAAGGCGGAATTAACGTCCACATGAAATATAATTCTTTGCTGCATGGTTATCCTACTCCCCTTTCTTACGTTAGGTTTAACGTTTCATGCTTTGACAGGTACAAAAACTTAATTCCACCGATATAGATAACGTTTCGCACTTGTCTTAGTTTAAACTTTCGTGCAATATTCTGGTTCAATTTTATAACAGCCTGACGGGTTTGGCAATAGGTTTGGATAATTTTTAAGAACGTTCGTTCTTTCCTTAAAAAGATTGACAAAAAAGTAACGAAATATGCTTTCGTCCGAATTTTATATTTCTTTTTCTAGGAAAATAGGTTATAATAACAAAAAGTTGTATCACAGCTTAAGTCAAAATTGTTTATGAAAATGGAGGTATATTATGTTAGTATCAGCAAAAGATATGCTTAACAAAGCAAAAGCAGGCCATTATGCAGTGGGTCAGTTTAACATCAATAATCTGGAATGGACCAAGGCTGTACTATTAACAGCACAGGAGTTAAATTCCCCTGTAATACTTGGTGTATCTGAAGGTGCTGGAAAATATATGTGCGGATATAAAACTGTTGTAGGTATGGTTAACGGAATGTTGGAAGAACTAAAGATTACAGTTCCTGTAGCCCTTCACTTAGACCACGGCAGTTATGATGGAGCATTAAAATGTATAGAAGCAGGATTTTCTTCCATCATGTTCGACGGTTCCCATTATGCAATTGAAGAAAATATTGCAAAGACTACAGAACTAGTTAAAATCTGTAATGAAAAGGGACTATCCTTAGAAGCAGAAGTAGGCTCCATCGGTGGCGAAGAAGACGGTGTAGTAGGTTCAGGTGAAGTTGCAGACCCTAAGGAATGCAAGGCGATTGCTGATCTTGGTGTAACGATGCTTGCAGCAGGTATTGGTAATATTCATGGTAAATATCCTGAAAACTGGACTGGATTAAGTTTTGATACCTTAGCTGACATTCAGAAATTAACAGGAGAGATGCCTTTAGTACTTCATGGTGGTACAGGTATTCCTGAAGACATGATTAAAAAAGCGATTAACCTTGGTGTTGCTAAAATCAATGTTAATACAGAGTGCCAGCTGACTTTTGCAGCAGCAACTCGTGAATACATTGAAGCAGGAAAAGACAAATCAGGAAAAGGCTTTGACCCTCGTAAGCTTTTAGCACCTGGCTTTGAAGCAATCAAAGCAACCGTGAAAGAAAAGATGGAATTATTCGGCTCTGTAGGAAAAGCTTAAGAAACATAATATTGTATATAGTGTAGAAACCTGGCAGTTCAGCCCATGTATTTTAACATGATTTGAACCTGCCAGGTTTTTTTTTATTAGCCAAGTCATAAAAGTATTCAAATGCTAAAATATTGTAAGAATTAAAAAGGTTAAATTATAGTAGGCTTATTTTTGCAGTTTCTTCTTCAATGACTTTTTTATCAATCCGCTCAAAGAGAATCTCTGTGTCTGGCAGCCTAAAATCAGAAGGAACAAAATCAGGTTCCCATTCTTTTTTTAGTTCCAGCCATTCTATTATCTTAGCAGACGAAAAAGGAAGGAATGGGGATAAGAGAATGCTTAAATTTGCAATGATTTGCGTGCAATTATATAAGGTGTTCTGGCAGGCGATAATGTTTTCCGTTCTGGTAACCCAAGGCTTTTCCGTATCAAAGTATTTATTAGAATATCTGACAAAAGTAAAAATATCATCTAAGGCCTCTTTAAAATGCCCTTTTTCAATCTTTTCTCCGGTAGTGGTATATAAGTCTTTTATACACGTTTCTATACCCTTCTCTAATACGCCAAATGTAACTTTATTATCAAAAAATTTATGAAGAAAGGCAAAGGTACGATTAATAAAGTTACCATAGGCTCCTAGAAGTTCGCTGTTATGGCTATGAACAAATTCCCTCCAAGAAAAATCAGTATCCCGCTTTTCAGGTCCATTTGCTATAAAAAAATATCGCAGGGAATCAGGTGAGTAACGGCTGACAATATCCTTTACCCATATGGCATAGTTTTTACTAGTGGAGATTTTCCTGCCTTCTAAGGTTACATGTTCACAGGATATGATTTCATCCGGAAGTCTTAAGCCTTCGCCATGTGCTAGTAAAAGACCAGGCAGTATAATTGTATGAAATGGTATATTGTCTTTGCCGTGAACGTAATAATGTTTTGCAGTATCACCCCATAGTAATTTAAAATCTGTACCACGCTGGCTGGCGGCTGTTTTGCTGGCAGAAAGATATCCCAGCACATTTTCTGCCCAGATATAGATGCTTTTATTCTTATAATTTTTCTTTGGGACAGGTACGCCCCAATCTAAATCCCTGGTAATGGCACGATCTTTGAGACCTTCTTCTAAATAACGGTTTGAAAAAGCAAGCGCATTTTTACGCCAGCTGATGTGAGAGCTAAGATAGCCGGATAGTTCTTGCTCTAACTTTGATAATGCAAGATATAGATGTTTTGTATTTTTTAAGTTGGCAGAACTGCCGCAGATGGAGCATTTTGGATGCAGTAAGCTGCCACTTTCTATTACTTTGCCACAGGTATCACATTGATCTCCTCTAGATTCTTCACCGCAAATGGGACAAATGCCGATAAGAAAACGATCTGCTAAAAAGGTATGGCAATTCTCACAATATGCTTGTGGAGCATTTGATTCAAAGATATAAGGACTTTCATAAAGCTTTTTGTGAAAGGCTGTTACAAAATCCCTGTGTTCTTTTCCGGAAGTCTTTAAATAGCAGTCATAGCTGAAACCAAGTTTATGAAAACAATATTCGAATTCCCGGTGATAAGAATCACTAATTTCTTCAGGGATTTTCCCTTCCTGTTTTGCTCGAATAGCTACGGGTGTTCCGTGACAGTCGCTGCCGGATACGTAATAGACATCGTCGCCTTTCAAACGGTGATATCTGGCAAGAACATCTCCTGGAAGCAGTGCGGCAAGGTGTCCGATATGAAGGGAGCCATTGGCATAAGGCCAGGCACCGCCTATTAATATTTTTTGTTGTAAGTGTTTCATGTCACATCTCCATTTCTATTGAATTTTTCATGGTAAACAAGGTAAAAAAGATATAAAAAAAGCCCTCCTCTCCGAAAAATTACTTTTTCGGGGACGAGAGCGTATGCTTCGTGTTACCACCCCAAATTCATCCTTACCTCACGGTAAGAACCTTATTAGCTACGGGTAAGACATGATTTACCGATAGCATATCACGATAACGGGTGCACCCGTCACAGCCTAAACAGTAAGTTGTCGGTGTGAAGCTCCAAGACCATCTTCGGCATGTTCTGATTCGACCCTTTCTCAGCAACCGGGTTCTCTGTACTATCATAGTTTGCTTACTCTTCTTTTCTCAGCCTGTTTTTATGAAATTAAGAAACACTCTAAACGATTTTGTAATAATTGTCAAGTGAAACTAAAATTTTTAAAACTATAATTTTCTGAATGCTGTCCGTATGCCAAAGTATAGTAAAGCGATGCCAATCAAAATGTTCAAACCATTTGTAATTACAGTATCTATATAAGTGTGCATTAGGCTTCCTAAAGCAGCAGTTATAGAAAGAAAAAACATTGTTGAACCTAGAGCGCCCATTCCGTAAGCATAAAAATCCTGTTTTTTCATTTGACCTTCTGCAATCTTAGCAGAAAAAACTCCGGCCCAAAAAAGGATGGTTAAGGGATTGGATAAAGTTAAAAGTAAAGTATTTATAAAAACATTGGTATATTTAGCAGAGTTTACAAGCGTTAAGCTGGGGAGTAGTCTTATATGAAAGCTTCCTAAAATAGCACTAAGTCCAAAAACAATTAATACCAAAGCACCAGAATACTGTAACAGCTTTTTTGCCTTCGGATATTTATCCAGAAAAGTGCCAAGACCTAATATGGCAGCCAGAATATACAATCCATCTACTAAAGTTACACCAAGTACCCCGGTAAGGGCAATCAAAAAACCTGAATTAGCCGCTGTCTGAAGGATAAAAAAACAAATAGGACCCACTGCAATCTGTAAAAGCATACCAAAACAGAAACCTTTACAAAACATCTGAATTTTTGTCTGATTCATTGTAACCACCTTATCTTAATGTATTTGTACTATTATAGGGTGATTTTTTTAAAATGACAATCTGTAAGTAAAAGATTTTATAATGTAAAGAAGAACAGGATTATACTTATCTTATTAACAAATTCCGCATGTAAAGTTAATAATAAAAATTGGGAAGGTTGCAGGCAAGAATTTTTATTGAAAATAAAGACCATAGAGATTTGTGTATAATGAAAAATTAAACGCTAGTTAAAAGAAAAATAAATGCTAATGTATACGGATATTATGTAAAAATAGGTTATGCAATATATAAGTTTTCATATACTGGAATGCCTAATAAAAAATTCGTTATAACTATTGACGGCTCAGTACAATGGTATATAAGGAAATAAAATTAGTATAAATATAGCAAACGTAATTAAATGCATTATATAAATAACACTAAATGCATTTTGCGTGCAATATTATAGTGCAGAATAATAAGAAATATGCACTGTATTATTGACATGTGATATAGAATAAATTATAATGAAAGCAGCAAGGATGTTGCTAAGCAGCTACATGTGTGACGAGTGAATAGTGCAATATATTGCATTATATAGCAAAAAATAATACTAAAGGAGATGTATTATGAGTGAAATAAAAATGTATGCAGACAACCTGCCCAATATACCCTGGCAGGATAGGCCTGAACATAGCGAAGGTCCTGTCTGGAGGTATTCAGAGAACCCGATTATAGGAAGAAATCCGTTAAAAGGAGTTGCAAGGATTTTCAATAGTGCGGTTGTACCTTATGAAGGGAAATTCATAGGAATATTCCGAGCTGAAACAACCAACGGAGTTCCGCATTTATATCTGGGGCGTAGTGAAGATGGAATTCACTGGACCTACGATTCGGAGAGAATTCCTTTTGTGAATGAAAAGGGAGAGCCTTTTCTGCCAAGATATGCATATGATCCAAGATTAATTAAGGTAGAGGATACTTATTACATTATCTGGTGTACAGATTTTTATGGTGCAGCATTGGGGCTTGCCAAAACTAGTGACTTCAAGACCTTTGTAAGACTTGACAATCCATTTTTGCCTTTTAACCGGAATGGTGTTTTATTCCCAAGAAAGATTAACGGAAACTTTGCTTTATTGTCAAGACCAAGTGACAGCGGACATACTCCCTTTGGAGATATCTTCTTAAGTGAAAGCCCTGACTTAGTTTATTGGGGAAAACACAAACATGTTATGGCTAGAAGCGGTGCCCAGTGGTGGCAGGCACTTAAAATCGGAGGCGGTGCAGCACCTATTGAAACCAGTGAAGGCTGGCTGCTCTTTTACCACGGTGTAACTGGAACCTGCAATGGATATGTTTACAGCATGGGTGCGGCAATTTTAGATATTAATAATCCATCCATTGTAAAATATCGTTCAGATGCCTTTATTCTGACACCGGAGGAATGGTACGAAGAACGAGGCTTTGTGGCCAATGTGGTTTTCCCATGTGCAACATTGCATGATGCTAAAACCGGCAAGATAGCAATTTACTATGGAGCGGCAGACAGCTATGTAGGCTTGGCTTTTACAACGCTGGATGAAATTGTAGCCTTCATAAAGGAACACCATGTAGAAATCGGGGATGATACATCTATTGGCATTATGTAATTTGTAAGGTTAATCAGCTGAATAAATTGGCTGGATTGAATTTGAGGTATATGGGTGAAAAGCAAAAATTGTAGTAGTTTTTATGGATTTAGAACCAAGATGTGTTATTTTTAAGGAATAGATATCAGCTAATAGTATGTAAAAAAGAGATGGTGTGTACATCTCTTTTTTGCTTTCCGGAAGAAGACATGACAGTAAACAATGTAAGAGGGCTCTTTATTCAAATCCTTAGGTTCTTTGTACACTCCTATCGATAAATTCGTAATATACTACATATAATTTTTTATCAGTATAAAAAAATGCATTGCAAGAAATAAGGAAATTAAGTACAATAATGTAAAATAATAAGATGTGATACACCTGAAATTTGAAAGGAGACTTTAGTTTGGATTATTTAGAGAAATACAAGCAATGGACAACGGATGAATATTTTGATGAGGCAACCAGGAAAGAACTTCTGGACCTGTCGGGAAATGACGGTGAAATCAAAGACCGTTTTTATAAAGACTTAGAATTTGGTACAGGGGGACTTCGTGGTGTTTTAGGTGCCGGAAGTAACCGTATGAATCTATATACAGTAAGAAGAGCCACCCAGGGATTAGCTAACTATATTATAAAGCAAGATGGAGCTGATAAAGGTGTGGCAATTGCTTACGATTCTAGAAGAATGTCTCCGGAATTCGCAGATGAAGCCGCATTATGTCTGAATGCCAATGGAATTAAAGCGTATGTATTTGAATCCTTAAGGCCTACACCCGAATTATCGTTTGCTCTTAGGGAATTAGGTTGTATATCCGGTATTGTTATAACGGCCAGTCATAATCCTGCGGAATATAATGGTTATAAAGTATACTGGGATGACGGTGCCCAGATTACGGCTCCTAAGGATGTTGAGATTATAGGAGAAGTGAATGCTATAGCAGATTATGCAGCTGTAAAAACGATGGATAAAGAAGCAGCAAAGGCAAAAGGACTATATCATGTACTTGGTAAAGAAATGGATGATAGGTATGTAGCTGAACTTAGGAAGCTAGTGGTGAATCCTATTGCGGATTCCTGTAAGGATATGAAGATTGTTTATACACCATTAAATGGCACAGGTAATCTTCCGGTGAGAAGAATTCTTAAGGAGCTTGGATTTACCAATGTATATGTAGTACCGGAGCAGGAAATGCCGGATTCCAATTTTACAACAGTAGGTTATCCTAATCCTGAAGATCCTAAAGTATTTACTTTAGCAAGAAAACTTGCAGATGAAGTGGGTGCGGATTTAATTTTGGCTACCGATCCGGATGCGGATAGACTTGGCGTTCAGGTAAGAAATGAAAAAGGGGAATTTGTATTGTTAACCGGTAATATGTCCGGTTCTTTGATTGCGGAATATGTATTCTCTCAAAAAGCAGAACATAAGGTGCTGCCTGGGAATGCGGCTCTAGTTAAGACAATTGTAACCGGTAATATGGCTGACCAGATTGCCAAACATTATAATGCTAAACTTATTGAGGTATTGACAGGTTTTAAATATATTGGTGAACAAATTAAATTATTTGAAGAAACAGGCTGTAATGAGTATGTGTTTGGTTTTGAGGAAAGCTACGGCTGCCTTATCGGTACACATGCCAGAGATAAAGATGCAGTAGTTGCTGTTATGACTTTATGTGAGGCAGCGGCTTACTACAAAAACCAGGGAGTTACATTGTATGAACAAATGAACCGGTTGTTTGAAAAGTACGGTTATTTTAAAGAAGATTTGGTATCTGTTACCTTAAAAGGAATTGAAGGTATGGAAAAGATTAAGGAAATTATGGAAAGCTACCGACAGAATCCTCCTAAGGCTGCGGGAGGCTATCAGGTACTTAAGTTCAGGGATTACAAAAAGAATACGATGAAAGATTTTCAAACCAAAGAAGTAACTCCTACTGGATTGCCAACTTCCGATGTACTGTACTTTGAATTAGAAGAAGATGCCTGGTGTGCGGTTCGTCCTTCCGGAACGGAGCCTAAGATTAAGTTTTACTTTGGTGTAAAAGGCGAAGATTTAACAGATGCAGAAGAGAAGCTAAAGAAACTGGTAGAGGATTCTGTATTCCAGGTAAGTTGATTTAGATTCGTTCAGATACTTAATGTAAGAGTTTTAATTGACTGGGTGTTATAGAATTATAAGGAGGATTTGATGAAGAAAAAATTACTTTGTCTTGGTATTGCCTTTTTGTTAGTGGGTTGTTCTCGAAATTATATGAGTTCCCTATACAGCAACGATAAAGAGATTGTCAGTGAGAGTAACAGCTTTAGTGTTGATGAAGAAACACAAAATATTGAAGGTCAACAATATAGTGGAAGTCTTGTTTTAGAAGGTATGGATACCATATGGAAATACGATGCCAAAGAGGATATGAATATCGATATCTCATATGAATTATCTGTAAATAAAGGCAAAGCAAAACTGGTTTTGATTTCACCAGATGATGCTTGCGAAACCATAGTAGAAAATAATGAGAAAGCCGAACAAAAAGAGTTGGAGACAGTAACAGTGACCTTGAAAAAAGGTGAAAACCGAATAAAGTTAGTTGCTGCGGATAAAGCGCAAATTGACTTAGATCTTTCTGTAGATAAAGGGGAATTTAACAAGGTGGGGATTAACTGGTAGAACCATACCGGTTAAAGAATTGAAAAATAAAGATAGATAATCTAGAGCTTTATAAGGTTACTGCCGGTTCGGTATGTAGATACGGTACATTGTTTTGTACAAATATTGCATACTGAACCGGCAGCTTTCTTCTACACTAACTTCTGGCCGCAGTTGGTACAGAAGTTGCCCTCAGCAGCTTTCTGCCCGCAGTTAGGGCAAAAGTTGGGTTTTGCATTACTGCCGGATGTTTGGGATTGATTCTGGCCTTGATGTTGCTGTGGCTGAGAAGTGGTATTCATATTCTGCATCATCTGGTTTGCCATATTCATACCCATCATCATACCAGCCATATCAGAGGCTGTACTTCCGCCGCTATTTCTGCCAGAAGTCATGCTGTCTGTCATTACCACCTGCTGATAACGGTTCATATCCCCAATCATGCTGTGGGAGGCGGTCTTATTAATCATACCTTGAATTTCTTCCGGATAGGATATACTCATTATATTGAATCCGGTAACAGAAAGTCCGGAATCAAATAGCTGCATATCCAAATCAGTTTTAATACCGGAGCTTATGTCAAAGGAATTGGCTTGTAAGTTAAACATATCCTTGCCTTCTTTTACAATCCATTTCATAAGTAATTGGTCCAGCAAAGCAGATATACGGAGCTTAACATCATCTACCAGATAACTGTTTTGAATACCTGCAATCTTATCAATTAATTTAATATAATCTTTTACGCAGAACTGGAACGTACCATTTGCACGAATTGGTATTCCGCCGGGTAATTGATTAGAAGGTATGTTAATTGGGTTTTTTGTACCCCATTTCACAGTAAATTCCTTCGTGTTAATGAATAAAACCTCTGCCCGCATACCGCTGTTAAAGCCGAATTTAAACCCTTTTAAAGTAGATAAGAAGGGGATAATCTGGGATTCGATATCATAATCGCCCTCATCCTTAAAGATACCTTCTATTTTACCGTTGTACAAAAATACTGCATCCTGTCCCGGACGAATAATTAGTTTACTTCCTTTTTTAATTTCGGCGTTATTCCATTTCCAGAAAATCATGTCTTCTCTGAATTCCTGCCATTCAACAACGTTGGAAAATTGACCTGAAAAAAATCCCATACTTTCTTTCCTTTCTGTTTGTGTAGGTTCAATGCAAAACTCTCTATATGAAAACAGGAAGGTTTATTTGCCTAATTTAAGAGGGCTTACCACCTGATTGGAACTTATACGTTGTAATTCTGACTGATTCTTGTCACATCTAAGGTTGTTTCGCAATTACCTGCATATTTGTGTGCATTGCTAAGAAATATTTTAAATAGAAAATTGTTAAAAGCTGCGTCCGCCGCCGCTGTGGGAATGTCCGCCGGAGGAAACACCGCCTCCGCCGCTGCTGCGGGGACCACTATTGTTATTGTCGTTATTTTGCGGTTTTTTCACTCTGGTAGTGGTGGTTCGGATATAATCGTCTCTGCTTGCTACTACACTGGAGTTGCCTGCATCCAGATAAGTTCCGTTATTAACAGTGACACCGCCTCCTGAGCTAGCGGCCATAACACCTACGGTTACACCGCCGATTACCAGCGCGATTACCAACTGAGCCCAGGTATTATATAATATGTTTTCCTCTTTTTCGCCATAATAGTCGCTATCGCCATCATAGGATTCGTTGCCATAGTCACCGGAATCAGAAGAGCCGGAACCGGTATCTGTGGAAGAGGGAATCTTTATTCCTTTTTCCTCCTTCATATAATACGCAGCTTGTTTGGCGAATTCCTCCAGGGCATCATAATATTTCTGATTTTTTAATATATCGGACACGTCATCCAGAATATATTCGGTTCGGTCATTATTAATATAATACTGTGCCTGACCATAGCTTTGAATCTCAACCCACCGGTTGTCCTTTTCCAGATTTATTAATATCATGGAGGTATCACCGAATTCCTGGTCATAACCAAAGCCCATCTCATCATAAAAATCTTCCATATATTTTGTGGGAGTTTTCCCGTCTAAACCATCGGCAATTATCATGACAATATCTATTTTACCCTTTTCTCCATATTCAGCACAGATTTCTTCAAGACTTTTCATTTCTTCCTGGGTGAAATAGCCATAATAATCATATACCTTTTGGGTATCCGCAGCGGCAAGGGCTGTTGATGAAGTCAAAGGAGTCAGAAGACTTAGTATAGAGATAGCAATAAATAATATGAGTAACATAGGAGAGAAGCTTTTACTCTTTAGAACATAATTTTTATTCATAGTAAAGGACCTCCTGATAGCAGAGCGATTATTTTAAGTAGAAGAAAGGTGCCACCGCTTACGCCTGCAAACCAGGCAGCAACTTTACTCATGCTGATGGGAGGTTTGCCGACTATTTTTCCGGTTTGACCGTTCATCGCAAAGGTGTGCTCCGATTGCTTATAATCATAGCATACCATCCAAACGGGGAAAAGTACATAATCTGCTTTGCGCTGTTTTATATTTATATTTTCGTGATTATAAGTGGTTGTTGAATAACCGTTAATAGTTGAACGTATATAATTACTTACATAACCGGATACTCTGGATTTGATTCTCGGAAAGAGGTCTTTATCACTATAATTGTATTTTTCTGCAAGATAGCCTGCAAGATATGGCATTTGAAAATCCTTTAAGTCTTTATAATGATAAGGTTCTAATTTATCCATCATTCCATCGTTCATCTTTTCGGAAGCATCCACCGGTACCTTTATATAGTTTAAATCTACCTGTCGGTATACATGATAAAAACTGGTATCAGTATAAATATAGTCACCCCTCTCGTAGGTTTTGACTCTGGTACAGGTAGCATCTGCCTCACCACGGCCATTGACATCATAGAGCCAGAAGGGAACATATAAACCGGTAATACTTTTGATACGGTCGGCAGTCATAAAGCCCTTTGGAGTTAGTCTTCCTTTTTTACACCATTTGCGGAAGGCTTCCTGTGCCTGCGTTTTATTTATATTGAATGGGATTACTTTTGCAGGAGCAAGGCTGCCGGATAGTCGGTCTGATATAACGATTCCTGCACCACAGAAACTACAGGTAGTAGCGGTTGTATCCTTATCTGTCAATAAAACCGCGCCACAGTTATTGCAATGATATTCCTTGACCTCCTCCTCGTGGAAATGTTGGTGGGAGTGTTCAGAACCATAAGAAGCATTCTCTTGCGTGTTACTTCCGTATCCTTCTGACTTATTACGGCTTGACATGGATTCAATGGTCTCCTGCCTGCCGCAGCTATCACAGAGCAGCTTTCCTGAGACACTGTCATAAGCCATGTCAGCACCGCAAGTAGGGCATTTGTATTGTACTACCATATATTGCACCAATGCCACTAAAAGGGTTGAAAGAACTATTAAGTGGCATCCTTTCTTGAATTATTTTCTGTCAACCGATAAGATGAAAGTACATGTACTTGCCTAAATATTCATCTACTGTGTAATTCGGCTAAGTACCTTCGTGCAGCACAGGGTGACGTGAAAAACAGCGGCAGAATATGCCGCTATTTTTCAGCTATTAGAATGTGCATGACACGAATTAAAAGGTCATTGTACTCTATTCTTTGTTTAAACTTGCTTTTAATTTTGCTAATTCATCATCCACATCAGAGCCGGCAGCATATTTTTTAGTTAAATCATCAATAGAGTGAGAGGAACCGGAGCGGTTTAATTCGGCCATAGCATTTGCTTTATCCAGAGCCTTGTTGGCGATGTCTTCATATCTGCTAAAGCTTGCAATGGAATCATTTGCACTGGCTACAGAAGAGGTCATCTTGTTAATGCGCTCCTGCGTTTTTGCAACAGCCAGTTTCCCTTTAATCATTTCTTTTCTGGACTCCAGCTCATTGATGTCGCCTACTAATTTATCGTGCATTTCACGCATCTGATTCGCATTGGCATGCGCTAAATCATAAGCCTCTTTAAGACCTTCAACCTTGGAGGTTAATAAAGCTTTTTGCTCCAGGAACTTTCTGGCATCGGCTTCATTATTAGCTTCCAGAGCTTTGACAGCGTAAGTCTGCATTTTTTGAATTTCTTCGTTGCATTCATCCAGAACTCTTTTTGCGCGTTGTTCTTCTGCCATAATTGCTGCTGTTTCAGACTTTACTTTACCTAAATCACTGTTTAAATTTCTTAAGCATTGATCAATCATTTTTTCAGGATCTTCTGCCTTGTCAAGCAATGCATTAATGTTACTGGACATAATGTCTTTGAATCTAGTTAAAATACCCACTTGTAATCCCTCCGATTGTAGTTTTTATTTTCATTTCCATTAATTGTTTGCTCTTTCAGTTTATAGTTTTTTAGCCCTAACGTCAAGTTAAAAAACGGTTAAAATAATAATGAAAAGATTAAATCAAGGGGTTTTTAACGTTTCATGGTAAATTTGTTTAGAAAGCATATAAAATTGCAATTGACATACGTATATGGGTGAGGTAAATTAGTTGTGTAAGATATATGCTTGGATTTGTTTACAATGATGTGTAATTTATAGTGCAAATTTTAAAATACATAATAAATGAACCAGCTGCGCAAGTAAGAATGAAGTCAAATAAGTAAAATGGTTATATAAAAAGTGAAGTTACAAAGTTATAAATAAAAAAACTTTATTAGAATTGTGTTAAAATAACGAAATAAGAATGGGGAACTATTGGAGGTTGTTATGGAGTGGAAGCAGATGAAGGAGAGAGGGATTGTAAGTTGTGGCAATTTGTACCGTATATCCAAGGCGATGAAAAAAGCATTGGAAGGTAAACCGGTTACCGTAGGAATGATCGGTGGTTCCATAACCCAGGGTTCATTGTCAAGTAAGCCAAACAGCTGTTATTCTTATCTGGTGTATGAGTGGTGGGCAGAAAAATTTAAAGATAGTAGAATTACGTATATTAACGGAGGAATCGGAGGAACAACCTCACAGTTTGGTTTGGCACGAGTGGAGAGCGACTTGCTTATATATAATCCGGATTTTATAATTACCGAATTTAGTGTGAACGATAAAGCAACGGAATTATTTAAAGAGACCTATGAAGGGCTTATTCGTAAAATACTTCTTCATCCATCAGAGCCAGCGGTAATGATTATGAATAGTGTACAGTATGATAATGGTGTGAACGCACAAGATATACACAATGAGATTGGTACACACTATGAACTTCCTATCGTTAGTTTGAAGAACAGTCTTTACTCTGAAGTGGAAGAAGGAAGAATTCTAATAAGAGAGATTACTCCTGATAATTTACATCCTAATGACAGAGGACACCGTCTGGTGGCAGATATAGTGATTCACATGCTGGAAAAAATCTATGAAGCGGTTACTGCAGGAGATGTGCCTGGAGATTACAATGTGCCGGAGATGCTAATAACTAAGAACCGATACTTTGATTCGGTTCGTTATAATAATAAAAATTGTCAGCCGGAACGTTCTGGTTTTTTGACGGATACTGTTTTGCAAGACGGTATTACGGATGTGTTTAAAAACGGGTGGCGGGCAAGAAAACTGGGAGATACCATACATTTTGAAGTTTCCGGAGGAATGATTTCCGTTCAGTATTGTAAAACCACCCAGAGAACAGCGCCCGTAGCAAAGGCAGTGATAGATGGTCTTGAAGAACAGGCAATCCTTTTAGATGCCAATTTTGAAGAAACCTGGGGAGACTGCTTGTATATGGAAGATATCTTAGTTGGAGGAGTCAGTGGAGTTCATACCCTGGATATCACTATTGTAAAAGCAGACAACGCCAGTGATTTGGATTTTTATTTAGTTTCCGTTATTGCTGCGAATCAAAATGGCAGTAATTATTAGAGGCTTTGAAGAAAGGGTATGAAAGCGTTCGGTCTAAAGGTTAAAAGAATTGGGCATAGAATGTCAAAAGACTTTTAACTGCTATACAAGGATATAAGGGTTGAATAAAAGAAATTCAACCCCTTGATTTGTACGTGTGCAAGCGCAGTTAGAGCTAGTGCAAGAAACACTGAGCACACAGATGGGAGTTTGGAATGAAAAAAATTACGATACAAGATGTGGCAAAAGAATTGAATTTATCCAGAAATACAGTAGCGAAAGCTTTAAATAACAGTGATACAGTTGCTTATGAAACCAGATACGTGGTAATTAAGAAGGCCTATGAAATGGGTTATTCAAAATTATCACCCATTGTTTTAAATGAATATAAAATTAAGGATCGTTTGGAAAAGACAAAAACAGTAGTGGTGTTCGTAAGGAGAGAATTATCTACCTTTTGGAACCGTATTATTATGGGAATATCGGATGAATTGAATAAGAATAACTGTCGTTTACAGTTAAATTTTATTAGTGAAGAGGATGAAATAAATCATATCCCGCCGTTAGATATCCAGTCGGAAATGAGTGGAATAATTATTCTAAATGTCTTTAACAAGTCCTTTCTGGAGTTAATTATAAGAAAAGATGTTCCGGTTGTTTTTTTAGATGGACCGAGCAATGTTCACGAGATATCCGCCTTGGGAGATGTAGTTATATTCGAAGGTTTTAATAGTACAAGAATGATTACAGAGCACCTTATAGAGCAAGGTAATCAAAAAATTGGTTTTATTGGTGATATCAGTTGTTGCAGGACAATTCGTGATCGTTATGATGGGTATATGGCGGCCTTAGCAAGTCATGGAATAGAGCCGGAGGAAAGATTCGTTATTACCAATCATGTGGAATATAGATATTATAAGCAAGAAGAGATTATAAGGGAACTGGAGAAATTAGATGAAATGCCAGATGCCTTTGTGTGCTCTAGTGATGATATTGCAAAAGATGTTATGCTATGGTTGAAACGAAGAGGAATTAAAGTGCCCCAGGAAGTGGCTGTTACCGGATTTGATGACAAAGAAGAAGTGGAATTGTTATCTCCGCCCCTGACTACAGTTCATATAGGTAATCAGCGTATGGGAAGGAGAATGGTACAGCAATTGATGTGGCGTTTGGAAAATATGGACTTGCCAAAAGAGACTATAACTATCAATACAGAAATTGTAATCCGGGAATCCTCCATCAAGAAAGAATAGTTAAATAAAGGTTGATTTTACACTCTTATTATGAATGGTGCCGAATATGTAAGTAAACGCATAAGTACCTATAACTGTGAGAGGATTAATAAAGTATACTTTTACTTGTACTACTTGATAAAATGGTGAAATTGTAGTATGTTTGTAATAAATTTTGTTTCAAGACATTAGAAAGTGAGAAAATATATGTGGCTAGCAGATGGTTGGAAAGACTATGAAGTAATAGATACCTCTAGTGGAGAAAAGTTAGAACGCTGGGGGGAATATATTCTAGTTCGCCCAGATCCTCAGGTACTTTGGGATACAAAGAGACAGGACACTCGATGGAAGAAAAAAAATGCTCATTATCACAGAAGTAACAAAGGGGGAGGGGAATGGGAATTCTTTGATCTGCCCAAACAATGGAAGATTCAGTATAAAGATTTAGTATTTAACTTACAGCCCTTTAGTTTTAAACATACAGGATTGTTCCCGGAACAAGCCGCTAACTGGGAATGGTTTGGAGACTTAATCCGGACTCAAAAATCCCAACATCCGGAACGTGAAATTAAAGTATTAAATTTATTTGCATATACAGGCGGAGCAACGATTGCAGCTGCAAAGGCAGGTGCAAGTGTTACTCATGTAGATGCCTCCAAGGGAATGGTTACTTGGGCAAAAGAAAATGCCGCACTGTCTGGTCTTGAGGAAGCACCTATCCGCTATATTGTTGATGACTGTGTGAAATTTGTAGAACGTGAAATCCGTAGAGGAAATTTTTACGATGCAGTTATTATGGATCCGCCCTCTTATGGCAGAGGGCCAAAAGGTGAAATCTGGAAGATAGAAGAAAGCATTCATCCGTTTGTTAAGCTCTGTTCAGGAATATTAAATGATAATCCTTTGTTCTTCCTTATTAATTCCTATACAACGGGATTACAGCCGGCAGTACTGGCGTATCTGTTGGGAGTTGAGATTAAATCAAAATACAATGGAAATGTACAGGCAGACGAGATTGGGTTGCCTGTATCATCTAATTCCCTCATATTGCCCTGTGGTGCATCTGGTAGGTGGAGCTGCAGATAAATACTATTTTATTTTGCTTAACGCTGTACTGCTGTAGAATATAAATTCTAGACAAGTACAGCGTTTTGGCTATTTGTATGCAGTATCTAAGAGAGGCTATATACTTTTTTTGAGATTTAGTTCAAATTAAATTTTTACCTGCCGTTTAATAGCATCATATATAAATAAGAAGAAACATATATAAAATAAATAAAAAATATTAAAAAAAATGTAAAAAAACTACTTGCATTATTTTTTTCTGTGTAGTATACTAATAAAGCTGTGACATTGATAGCGTGGAAGCGAGAGGTTGCTACATATATGTAGGTTTTCCGTGGAGCGAATGTCAAGTTATGAAACTGGCGACAAGTCACTGTACAAGACAAAAAATTCTGCTATAGGCAGATAAACGTGGGTAAGTCTCGTTAACTACGTACGTCATTAAGCATGGCGTTTTGCGGAAGTTTAATGCAATGACACACACGGTTGAGTGTACAGTCACCGCTTGTCGTACTGCTATTAAGTGCGAAAAGGAGGCGACTTTTTTTATGGCAAGTCAAGTAATGAGAATTACATTGAAAGCGTATGATCATCAATTAATCGATCAATCAGCTGCAAAAATCATCGAGACTGTAAAAAAGACAGGATCAAAGGTGAGTGGACCGGTACCCCTACCTACTAAGAAGGAAGTAATCACAATCTTAAGGGCGGTGCACAAATATAAGGACTCCAGAGAGCAGTTCGAACAGAGAACTCATAAGAGATTAATCGATATCATCACACCTACACAGAAAACAGTAGATGCATTATCAAGATTAGAAATGCCAGCTGGTGTGTACATCGACATCAAGATGAAAGCAAAATAATCATCTTAAGTCAAATTATTTAACAAGAAATCCTTTAGGGTTTATATACAGGGAAAGGTTCTGCGGGAACCTGCACCATGGTAGACCATCTAGGATGATTACGCTAAAAAGTGTAATCCGCTGTAGATTAACAGGAGGTGCAAGAAGCAATGAAAAAAGCGATTTTAGCTACAAAAGTCGGAATGACTCAGATCTTCAACGAAAACGGAAGTTTGATTCCAGTAACCGTATTACAGGCAGGACCTTGTGCTGTAACACAGGTTAAAACAGTTGAAAATGACGGATACAGTGCAATTCAGGTTGGATTTGGCGATATCCGCGAAGTTTTGGTTAATAAACCAAGAAAAGGACACTTTGCAAAAGCAGGTGTTGCAAACAAAAAGTATCTTAAAGAGTTCAGGTTTGAAAATGCCGCTGATTACACAGTGGGACAAGAAATCAAAGTTGACATCTTCGCAGAAGGTGACAGAATTGATGCTACTGCTAAATCAAAAGGTAAGGGATTCCAAGGTGCAATTAAGAGACACAACCAGTCCAGAGGACCTATGGCGCATGGTTCCAAGTTCCATAGACATGCAGGTTCTAATGGTGCAGCAACAAGCCCGGGTAGAGTATTTAAGGGTAAACACATGCCAGGTCACATGGGACATGTAAAAGTTACTGTTCAGAATCTTGAAGTTGTTAAAATTGACACCGAAAATAACATTATCTTAGTTAAAGGTGCTGTTCCAGGACCTAAGAAATCTATGGTTATGTTAAAGAATACCGTAAAGGCAAACTAGAAGCTTTGAGAAAGGAGGAACACACAGATGGCAAACGTATCTGTTTATAATATGGAAGGCAAAGCCGTTGGTTCTATTGAATTAAACGATGCTATCTTCGGAGTAGAAGTAAATGAACATTTAGTTCATATGGCAGTTGTTCAACAACTTGCTAATAAACGCCAGGGAACACAGAGTGCAAAAACTCGTGCTGAAGTAAGCGGTGGCGGTAGAAAACCTTGGAGACAAAAGGGAACCGGTCATGCAAGACAGGGTTCAACCAGATCCCCTCAATGGAAGGGCGGCGGTGTTGTATTTGCTCCCAAGCCAAGAGATTATTCCTTTAAATTAAATAGGAAAGAAAAGAAGCTTGCATTAAAGTCAGCTTTAACTTCAAGAGTTGCTGCTGAAAAAATTTATGTACTGGATGAACTTAAGTTTGACGAAATCAAAACTAAGAAAATGACTGCAGTACTTGAAAGCTTAAAAATAAACAAGGCATTAGTGGTTCTTGGAGATAAGGACGATAACGTAATTCTTTCTACAAGAAACATTCCTTCTGTAGTAACTGCACTACCTAACACTATCAATGTATACGATATCTTAAAATATGATACTTTGGTATTGACTAAGGATGCAGTGGCAAAAATTGAGGAGGTGTACGCATAATGGCAGATTTAAAATATTATGATGTTATACTCAAACCCATTGTAACTGAAAAGAGCATGAATGCTATGAGTGAAAAGAAATATACATTTTCAGTTCATCCAAACGCTACCAAGAATCAGATCAAGGAAGCTGTTGAAAAAATGTTCACAGGAACTAAGGTTGTAAGTGTTAACACAATGAATTTAGAAGGTAAAACCAAAAGACGTGGAAACACTTCCGGAAAGACCTCCAAACAGAAGAAAGCAATTGTTCAATTAACACAAGATAGTGCGGAAATCGAAATTTTTGCAGGTCTGTAATAATTGAGAAACAAATATTATGGTGTTTATTCGCCGATAACAGAATAAGTAAGAGTATTGCTCGAAAGGAGTGCAAATAATGGGAATCAAAAAGTTTAACCCATATACACCTTCCAGAAGACATATGACCGGTTCTGATTTTTCAGAAATCACAACATCAACTCCTGAAAAATCCCTTCTTGTTTCTTTAAACAAAAACGCTGGTCGTAATAATCAAGGAAAAATAACTGTAAGACATCAGGGCGGCGGCTCTAGAAGAAAATATAGAATCATAGATTTTAAGAGAAAGAAAGATGGTATTCCAGCTGTTGTTAAAACAATTGAATACGATCCTAACAGAACTGCAAACATCGCTTTGATCTGCTATGCAGACGGTGAAAAAGCCTATATTCTTGCTCCTAACGGATTAACTGTTGGAACAACAATAATGAATGGTGAAACTGCAGAAATTAAAGTGGGTAACTGCTTACCTTTACAAAACATCCCTGTTGGTACTCAGGTACACAACATTGAATTATATCCTGGCAAGGGAGGACAGTTAGTTCGTTCCGCAGGAAATGCAGCACAGTTAATGGCAAAAGAAGGAAAGTATGCTACACTTCGTCTTCCTTCAGGCGAAATGAGATTAGTTCCTATCATTGCTCGTGCAACAATCGGTCAGGTTGGAAATATTGATCATGAATTAATTAACATCGGTAAAGCTGGTCGTAAACGCCATATGGGTATCAGACCTACTGTCCGCGGTTCTGTAATGAACCCTAATGACCATCCTCACGGTGGTGGTGAAGGTAGAACTGGTATTGGTCGTCCAGGCCCTGTAACACCTTGGGGTAAACCTGCTCTTGGCCTAAAGACTAGAAAGACCAACAAAAAGTCTAACAAGATGATTGTAAGAAGAAGAGACGGTAAAGCTGTTAAATAAAGGAGGTTAAACCTATGGCTCGTTCATTAAAAAAAGGACCATTTGCTGACGGACATTTATTGAAAAAAATAGATGCTATGAATAAAGCAGGCGATAAATCAGTTATTAAGACTTGGTCACGTCGTTCTACTATTTTCCCTCAAATGGTTGGACATACGATTGCAGTACATGACGGAAGAAGACATGTGCCTGTGTATGTGACTGAGGATATGGTTGGACACAAACTTGGAGAGTTTGTAGCTACCAGAACTTACAGAGGACATGGAAAAGACGAAAAGAAGACTAGGAGATAGTTATAACGGAATTGAAAGGAGGTTTCATCCATGGCGAAAGGACATAGATCCCAGATAAAAAGAGAAAGAAATGAGAAGAAAGATACCAGACCGAGAGCGAAAGTTTCTTATGCTAGAGTATCTGTTCAGAAAGCTTGTTTCGTTTTAGACGCCATTCGAGGTAAAGATGTTGAATCAGCACTTGGTATTTTAGCTTATAACCCAAGATATGCTTCAACTGTTATAGAGAAAGTATTAAAATCTGCTATTGCGAATGCTGAGAATAACAACGGTATGGACGTAAGTAAACTATATATTCAGGAGTGCTACGCAGGCCAGGCTCCTACAATGAAAAGAATCAGACCTAGGGCACAGGGAAGGGCATACAGAATCTTAAAGAGACTGAGTCATATCACTGTTGTACTAAATGAAAGATAAGGAGGCAGGTAATGGGACAGAAAGTTAATCCTCATGGTTTAAGAGTCGGAGTTATTAATGACTGGGACTCAAGATGGTATGCGGAAGCTGATTTTGCAGATAACTTAGTTGAAGACTACAATATCAGAACATATCTGAAAAAGAAATTATACAGTGCAGGTGTTGCTAAGATCGAAATCGAACGTGCATCTGACCGTTTAAAAGTTATTATTTTCACCGCGAAACCAGGTGTGGTAATTGGTAAAGGCGGCGCTGAAATAGAAAAATTAAAAACTGAAATTCAAAGATTTACTACTAAGAAATTAATGGTAGATATTAAAGAAATTAAAAAGCCCGATTTAAATGCTCAGTTAGTAGCAGAAAATATCGCAGCTCAGCTTGAGAATCGTATCTCTTTCAGAAGAGCAATGAAATCTACAATGCAAAGAACTATGAGAGCAGGAGCAAAAGGTATTAAAGCTGCTGTTGCAGGTCGTCTTGGCGGTGCTGATATGGCTCGTACTGAATTTTACAGTGAAGGAACAATTCCTCTGCAAACCTTACGTGCGGACATAGATTATGGTTTTGCAGAAGCAGACACCACTTTCGGTAAATTAGGTGTTAAAGTATGGATTTACCAAGGTGAAGTACTTCCAACAAAGGCAAAAAAGGAAGGGAGCGATAAATAATGTTAATGCCAAAAAGAGTAAAACGCCGTAAACAATTCCGTGGCTCCATGGCAGGAAAAGCAATGAGAGGCAATACAATCTCTAACGGCGAATTTGGTCTGGTATCTTTAGAACCAGCTTGGATTAAATCAAACCAAATCGAAGCTGCCCGTATCGCTATGACTCGTTATATCAAACGTGGTGGTAAAGTTTGGATTAAAATATTCCCAGATAAACCTGTAACTACGAAACCAGCTGAAACTCGTATGGGTTCCGGTAAGGGCTCATTAGAATACTGGGTAGCTGTTGTTAAGCCTGGCCGTGTAATGTTCGAAATTGCTGGTGTTCCTGAAGAAACAGCAAGAGAAGCATTACGTCTTGCTATGCACAAGCTGCCAGTAAGGTGTAAGATAGTTTCTCGCGCAGACTTAGAAGGAGGTGCGGGCAGTGAAGACTAATAAATACGTAGAAGATCTAAAAAGCAAATCAACAGCAGAATTAAACGAAGAATTAGTAGCTGCTAAAAAGGAACTTTTCAATTTAAGGTTCCAGAACGCAACAAATCAGTTAGATAATACTAGCAGAATTAAAGACGTTAGAAAGAATATTGCAAGAATACAAACAGTGATTTCTGAAAAAGCTAAGGCTTCTAACTAATCATTGGTAATTGATCTAGGAAAGGAGAAATTGTTGTGGAAAGAAATCTTAGAAAAGTTCGTACCGGTAAAGTAGTAAGTGATAAGATGGATAAGACTATTAGCGTAGCTGTTATTGATCATGTAAAGCATCCTTTATACAATAAAATCGTTAAGAGAACTTACAAGTTAAAAGCTCATGATGAAAACAATGAATGCAATATTGGTGATAGAGTAAAAGTTATGGAAACAAGACCTTTATCAAAGGATAAAAGATGGAGACTTGTTGAGATTATTGAAAGAGCAAAATAGGAACAGCTGAAAGGAGTAAGGTCATGATACAACAAGAATCAAGACTTAGAGTTGCTGATAATACCGGTGCAAAAGAATTACTCTGCATCAGGGTACTTGGCGGATCTACCAGAAGATACGCTAACATCGGCGATGTTATTGTTGCCAGCGTTAAAGATGCAACACCAGGCGGTGTTGTTAAAAAAGGTGACGTTGTAAAAGCTGTTGTTGTTCGTACTGTAAAAGGAGCACGTCGTAAGGACGGTTCTTATATCAGATTCGATGAAAACGCAGCTGTTATTATAAAAGAAGATAAGAATCCAAAAGGAACACGTATCTTTGGACCAGTAGCAAGAGAATTAAGAGAAAAACAATTCATGAAAATCGTTTCATTAGCACCAGAAGTATTATAAGGAGGTGTCGACTGTGTCTACTATTAAAATTAAAAAAGGTGACAACATTAAGGTTATTACCGGTAAAGATAAAGGCAAAGAAGGCAAAGTAATTGCTGTTATGGATAGCAAGGTATTAGTAGAAGGCGTGAATATGATTACAAAGCATAGCAAAGCAAGCCAGACTAATCCAAAGGGTGGAATTATCCACCAAGAAGCACCGATTGATATTTCAAACGTTATGTATGTGCACAAGGGTAAAGTTACCAGAATCGGTTTTACTACCGTAGAAGGTAAAAAAGGACCTAAAAAAGCACGTATTGCGAAATCAACCGGCGAAGTTATCGACTAATTCTAAGAGAGGAGGTCTCATAAGTTGACTAGAGTAAAAGAATTATATTTAAATGAAATTATGGATGGCATGATTAAAAAGTTCGGCTATAAAAATAAATTAGAAGTGCCTAAATTAGATAAAATAGTTATTAACATGGGTGTTGGTGAAGCAAAGGATAACTCCAAGCTTTTAGATGCTGCTGTTAAGGATTTGGAAATCATAGCTGGACAAAAGGTTGTTGTTACAAAAGCTAAGAAGTCCGTTGCTAACTTTAAACTAAGAGAAGGAATGCCTATCGGTTGTAAAGTTACCTTAAGAGGCGAAAAAATGTATGAATTCGCTGATCGTCTTATCAATTTAGCATTACCACGCGTACGTGACTTTAGAGGTGTTAATGCTAACGCATTTGACGGAAGAGGAAACTATGCTCTTGGTATTAAAGAACAGGTTATTTTCCCTGAAATCGAATATGACAAAATTGATAAAGTACGTGGAATGGATGTTATCTTCGTTACTACAGCAAAAACAGATGAAGAAGCTCGTGAATTATTGACATTATTCGGTATGCCATTCAAAAAATAGTTAGGAGGGAATTCCATGGCTAAAACGTCAATGAAGATTAAGCAACAGCGTACTCAGAAATTCTCCACCAGAGAATATAACCGTTGCAGAATCTGTGGTCGTCCACATGCATATTTAAGAAAATACGGAATTTGCAGAATCTGCTTCCGTGAATTAGCTTATAAAGGACAAATACCAGGTGTTAAGAAAGCAAGCTGGTAGGAAACAAGGAAGGAGGCAAATTACATGACAATGAGCGATCCAATTGCAGATATGCTTACAAGAATCCGTAACGCAAATACTGCGAAACATGATACAGTAGATATACCTGCTTCAAAGATGAAAATAGCAATTGCTGATATTCTTTTAAAAGAAGGTTATATTAAAGGTTACGAAGTTGAAGAAGTGGATAACTTCAAAACAATACATGTTACATTAAAATATGGAAAAGATAAAAACGTTAAAATTATTACAGGACTTAAGAGAATTTCAAAACCAGGCCTTCGTGTTTATGCGAACAGGGATGAACTTCCAAAAGTACTTGGTGGTCTTGGTGTAGCTATCATCTCTACAAACAAAGGTGTAGTTACTGACAAAGAAGCTAGAAAATTAAACGTAGGCGGAGAAGTTTTAGCATTCATCTGGTAAGAGAATGCTAAAACTGTTCAGACCTGTTAAAAATCATAGGAGGTGCGGGCATGTCACGTATAGGAAGAATGCCTATCGCTGTACCAGCAGGTGTTACTGTTGATATTGCAGAAAATAATAAAGTGACCGTTAAAGGTCCTAAGGGAACTCTTGAAAGAGTATTACCCTCAGAAATGAACATTAAATTAGAAGGTTCTGAAATTATTGTAACAAGACCTAACGATTTAAAGAAAATGAAATCCTTACACGGACTTACAAGAACTTTAGTATCAAACATGGTAGTTGGTGTAACAGCTGGTTATGAAAAAATACTTGAAATCAACGGTGTTGGTTACAGGGCTGCAAAGGCTGGTAAGGAATTAACATTAACTCTTGGATATTCTCATCCAGTAGTAATGGTTGATCCAGAAGGCATTGAATCAATTTTAGAAGGACAGAATAAAATTACCGTAAAAGGTATTGATAAAGAAAAAGTTGGCCAATACGCTGCTGAAATCAGAGATAAGAGAAGACCTGAACCTTATAAGGGCAAGGGAATTAAGTATGCTGATGAAGTGATTAGACGTAAAGTTGGTAAGACTGGTAAGAAATAATTGGAGGTGTGAAATACAATGGTTAGTAAAGAATCAAGATCTAAAGTTCGCGTAAATAAACATAGAAAATTACGTAATCGTTTCACCGGAACTCCTCAAAGACCACGTTTAGCTGTGTTTAGAAGTAATAATCATATGTACGCTCAAATTATTGACGATACAGTTGGTAATACTTTAGTGTCAGCTTGTACACTTCAAAAGGATGTTAAGGCTGAACTCGAAAAGACAAACGATGTAGCAGCGGCAGCATACTTAGGTACTGTTATTGCTAAGAAAGCATTAGAAAAAGGTATAACAGCTGTAGTCTTTGATAGAGGTGGTTTCATATATCAAGGAAAGGTAAAAGCATTAGCAGAAGCAGCTAGAGAAGCTGGTCTGGAATTCTAAGCGAGGAGGAAAACACATGAAACGTACAATCGTTGATGCTAGTCAACTAGAATTAGAAGATAAAGTAGTATCAATCAAACGTGTTACTAAAGTAGTTAAAGGCGGACGTAATTTCAGATTTACAGCTTTAGTAGTTGTTGGTGACAAAAACGGACACGTTGGTGCTGGTTTAGGTAAAGCAACTGAAATTCCTGAAGCGATTCGTAAGGGAAAAGAAGATGCGATTAAAAAATTAATCAGTCTTCCAATCGATGAAAATGGAAGTGTACCACACGATTACCTTGGAAAGTTTGGTAGTGCCACTGTATTATTAAAACGTGCCCCAGAAGGTACTGGTGTTATCGCTGGTGGTCCTGTGCGTAACGTATTGGAACTTGCCGGATTCAAGAATATCCGTACAAAATCCCTTGGCTCCAACAACAAGCAAAACGTAGTTCTTGCTACAATAGATGGTTTAAGCAAATTAAAAACTCCTGAAGAAGTAGCTAAACTCCGTGGTATTTCTGTAGAAGAGATGTTAGGTTAGGAGGTGCCGAAATGGCAAATAAATTAAAAATAACTTTAGTAAAGTCTACAATTGGTTCAATTCCTAAACATAGGAAAACAGTAGAAGCTTTAGGACTTAAAAGACCTAACAAGACTGTTGAAATGCCGGATAATGTAGCAATCAGAGGCATGGTTGACCAGGTAAGACATTTAGTAAAGGTAGAAGAAATATAATACGTTAGCAAGTAAGGAGGTGTACTCATGAATTTAGCAGATTTAAGACCGGCTGAAGGTTCCAAACACAGCAATAACTTCAGAAGAGGCCGTGGACATGGATCCGGTAATGGAAAGACTGCAGGTAAAGGTCACAAAGGACAAAAAGCTCGTTCCGGAGCTCCTAGAGTTGGCTTTGAAGGTGGTCAGACACCTTTAATCCGAATCCTTCCTAAGAGAGGCTTCACAAACAGAAATACAAAAGAAATCATTGCGGTGAACGTAGATGTTCTGAATCGCTTTGAAGACGGTGCAGTAGTTACAGTAGAATCATTAATCGAAATCGGTATTATTAAGAACCCAAAAGATGGTGTTAAGATCCTAGGAAATGGAGAACTTACCAAGAAGCTTGATGTTAAAGTAAATGCATTTAGTGAAAGTGCAGTAGAAAAGATTAAAGCTCTTGGTGGAAATGCTGAGGTGATTTAGGATATGTTAAAAACGTTCCGAAATGCTTTTAAGATTAAAGATATCAGAAGTAAATTAGTGTATACTTTTTTCGCACTGATTATTGTAAGGCTTGGCTCCCAACTTCCTGTACCACGTATCGACAGAGAATATTTCTCCCAGTGGATTGGAACTCAGACTTCTTTAGGATTCTTTGATACTTTAACAGGTGGTTCTTTTACACAAATGTCAATATTTGCGCTAAGTATTACGCCATATATTACATCTTCCATCATTATGCAGCTCCTCACAATAGCTATTCCAAAGCTTGAGGAGCTCCAAAAAGATGGAGAAGACGGTAGAAAGAAAATTGCCGAATATACTCGTTATGTGACAGTAGGTTTGGCACTTATTGAATCAATTGCCATGGCGATTGGTTTCGGTCAATCAGGATTACTAGAGGGTGGAATGACATTCAACAATGTAGCTATTATTGTTGCATCCTTAACAGCTGGTTCTGCGTTTTTAATGTGGCTTGGCGAAAGAATTACGGAAAAAGGCGTTGGAAACGGTATCTCTATTATCCTTCTAATTAACATTGTTGCACAAATGCCAAATGATTTCACTAATCTATACAGACAATTTGTTAGTGGAGCTTCTAATGTTGTAAATGGTATTTTAGCTTCAATCGTTATTATCTTAGTTGTAGTAGCGGTTGTAGTTTTCATTATCATATTACAAGATGCACAAAGAAAGATCCCTGTGCAGTACGCAAAAAAGGTACAGGGAAGGAAAATGGTTGGCGGTCAGTCTTCTCATATTCCATTAAAGGTTAATACAGCAGGCGTTATTCCGGTTATTTTTGCCGGTTCTTTAATGCAGTTTCCTATAGTCGTGTCCTCTTTCTTAGGAGTTAGTCCGGCTAGGGCTTATTTTTGGCCTAAAGTATTATACTTACTTAATCAGAATACCTGGTTAAATTTCAGAGACTTGGGTGAATTTAAGTATTCACTTGGTTTACTGATTTATATTGCTTTGGTTATTTTCTTTGCTTATTTTTATACTTCTATTACATTTAATCCAATTGAAGTATCAAACAACATGAAAAAACAAGGTGGTTTTATTCCTGGTATCCGTCCTGGTAAACCAACGACGGAATACTTGACAAAGGTTCTGAATAATATTATATTAATCGGTGCTGTCGGTTTAACAATCGTAGCAGTGATTCCGATTTTCTTTTCTGGTGCATTCCGTGCACAGGTGAACTTCGGCGGAACTTCAATAATCATCGTTGTTGGTGTTGTTCTAGAAACAATAAAGCAAATAGAATCTCAGATGTTAGTTCGTCATTATAAAGGTTTTCTTAACGATTAACAGACATAAAGTAATTTGTAAAGGCGGGGCTCTGCTCCGCCATTTGCAGATTAAGCATATGTACTTAAGAGTGATTATCAGGGGTAAGAAGCAGAAGCATTATGGTGTGGAAGCAACGCCGACTGCATGGGCCAGACAATATACTTAAGGGATTTCATTTTCACACCAGAGTTTGTGCGAAATTCCAAGCACAAACCTCGATTAAAGATTTAGGAGGAGAAATTATGAAAATCATTATGTTAGGCGCACCGGGAGCAGGTAAAGGCACACAGGCAAAGAGAATTGCTGAAAAATATGGAATCCCCCACATCTCAACGGGAGATATATTCAGGGCAAATATTAAGAGTGGGACGGAGCTAGGTAGGAAAGCAAAAGCCTATATGGATCAGGGTTTACTGGTTCCGGATGAAATAGTTGTTGATATTGTTGTGGATCGTCTAAAACAAAGTGACTGTGCAAACGGTTATATATTAGATGGATTTCCAAGAACCATACCACAAGCAGAAGCACTTGATAACGCACTTAAGATCATTGAGGAAAAAGTAGACTTTGCAATTAATGTTGAAGTTCCCGATTCTTATATTGTTGAAAGAATGTCAGGACGTAGAGCCTGCCTAAACTGCGGAGCAACCTATCACGTTGTTAATATACCAACTAAAGTTGATGGAATCTGTGACGTATGCGGCAGTGAAATTGTATTAAGGGATGATGATAAGCCTGAGACTGTTTTAAAACGTCTTAAAGTATATCATGAACAGACGCAGCCTCTGATTGATTATTATAGCAAGCAGAACTTATTGATTGATGTAGATGGAACAAAGGATATGTCTGAGGTATTTCAGGCAATCATTATGGTATTAGAACAGTAACTGTTTACATAAGCTGTAGGTAAGTATTTAGCTCTTAGAACACTAAGACGGTAATAAAAGTACTTTAAAGCGAAAGTTAACCTTAAGCAATGACAAAATTAAAGAAAATTAGCATTTATTTCGATATAACTTCTGTCGATATAAATCTTGGATATAATATGGATAACCATGTGTATAATATGGTATAAACACTATTAATCAGATTTATTGATGGAATTTCCAGAGGGTAGGCTAAGAAATAAGAAGCATTTAAACATCCTGCTTGTATGTATAAAGTGCTATCATCACTAAGGCGCACAGATGAGGAGTTAGGCTTAAAAACTCTGGGAAGGAAATAAGGAATACAGGGAGAAAATATGTCAGTAACTATTAAATCAGAAAGAGAAATAGGATTAATGCGTGAGGCTGGTATTATATTAGCTACCGTGCATGAGGAACTGGAGAAGTTTATTAGGCCTGGTATTTCTACTTTCGATATCGACAAAAAAGCCAATGAATTAATTAAAAGTTTTGGATGCATACCTTCCTTTTTAAACTATAACGGTTACCCGGCTTCCGTTTGTGTATCAGTTAATGACCAGGTAGTTCACGGTATTCCGAGTAAAAAGCGCATCTTAGAAGACGGAGACATTGTTAGTTTAGATGCGGGTGTTATTTACAATGGATATCATTCCGATGCTGCCAGAACCTGGGCAGTGGGAGAAATAACAGAAGAAGCAAAGAAATTAATCGAAGTAACAAAACAAAGTTTTTTTGAAGGTATTAAACATGCAAAAGCTGGCAATCATTTAAATGATATATCCGCTGCAATCCAAGAATATGTAGAATCCTTTGGGTTTTCCGTAGTTCGGGATTTAGTAGGTCATGGAATCGGAACTTCCCTGCATGAAGAACCCCAGATACCGAATTTTCGTCAAAAAAGAAGAGGTATCCGTTTAGAACCTGGGATGACATTTGCAATTGAGCCAATGGTGAATGCTGGAAGATACGATGTATATTGGGAGGATGATGACTGGACAGTAGTTACTGAAGACAGATCCTTATCGGCTCATTATGAAAATACCATTGTTATTACAGATGGAGAACCAGAAATTCTCTCTATACGTAAATAATCTGGCAGGAACATTTGCCTGTTTCAATGAAAAAAACTATATGGAGATGGATTATGGTGGAAAAAAGTTTTGGCAGCATTGCCATATCTAAGGCTGGCCATGACAAAGGAGAAATTTTTGTCATACTTAAGTCTGACTCCGAATATGTATATTTATTGGATGGTATAGTTAGGACTTTAGAAAAGCCCAAAAAGAAGAATAAGAAACACATTCAAAGTGTATCTTATACGGACAGCAGTTTATTGGATAAAGTTGCAAAACATGAAAAAGTAACAAATGAAGATATAAAGCGTGCAATTAAGCTTTATAATAAAATGAGCAATCAAAAACAATAAAACCATTATGTTGGTCACAATCCTAGATAGGTTTTGATAGGTAATGGGAACAAAGCGTTAAAGTTTACCGGAATGTATTCGTAAACTTTCTTTGTATCATGGAGGTGACATAAATGTCAAAAACAGATGTTGTTGAAATCGAAGGAACCGTAATTGAAAAGTTACCCAATGCCATGTTTCAGGTAGAGTTAGAAAACGGTCACAGAGTACTGGCTCATATCAGTGGCAAACTTCGTATGAATTTCATTAAAATAGTACCGGGGGATAAAGTAACATTAGAATTGTCTCCATACGATTTAACTAAAGGTAGAATTATTTGGCGTGACAAATAATTTTAATAAATTTCAGGTAAATAAAAATGTTATTCTTTTACTTGATTTCCTATCATTATAGTGCTATAATGATAGACGGACTTTTTTTGAAAGGAGTGAATTACTGTGAAAGTAAGGTCATCAGTAAAACCCATCTGTGAAAAGTGTAAGATTATTAAAAGAAAGGGTAGTATCAGAGTAATCTGTGAAAATCCTAGACACAAACAAAGACAAGGCTAATAATCAATTGAAGAGCCGGCCGGCTGCGGCGGTCTTCAATGTTTATATATCATAGTTCTTGCTTTTTGTGTTACAATCTGCATTTTGCAATTGTGATATTGTGAACAGTTATCGTTGAATACATGAACATATGTAGGAGCTGCCTCTTAACTGATATCAGTTAAGCACAGTACTGACATATTATTGTGTTAAATTACATAATTGTTTTGAGTGAAGCGTCATTATCGTGAACATTCAGCAAACAGCAATAAACTGTTTGTCACAATTTAAAGCGGCTGGGCAATGAAACACTCGGCTGAGTTGTTCATTGCAATATTATTTTTTATTATTAGGAACATTAATTACAATAGAGTGAATAGAAAAGTATACATTTCACCATATAGCAGGCAGTGGTCTCTATATGATACAGAATAAACTCACTCTTACTAAAATCCAACGGAGGTGTATTACACATGGCTCGTATCAGTGGTGTAGATTTACCAAGAGAGAAACGTGTAGAAATCGGTCTTACTTATGTTTACGGTATCGGCAGAGTAAGTTCCAACCGCATTCTTAAAGAAGCAAATGTTAATCCAGACACTCGTGTAAGGGATTTAACAGACGAAGAAGTTGCCAGAATTCGTGACGTTATTGATGCAACACAACAGGTTGAAGGTGATTTACGTAGAGAAATCGCACTTAACATTAAGAGACTTCAGGAAATCGGATGCTATAGAGGAATCCGTCATAGAAAAGGCCTTCCAGTTCGCGGACAGAAAACTAAGACTAACGCTAGAACTAGAAAAGGACCGAAGCGTACAGTTGCAAATAAGAAGAAATAATGCAATGCGGTAAAATTGCATAGTAATTAAAATCCAATAGGAGGGTTTGTTAAATGGCTAAAAAGATAGCAAAAAAAGTGACTAAAAAACGTGTTAAGAAAAACGTCGATCGTGGACAGGCACATATTCAGTCATCTTTTAACAATACAATTGTTACTCTGACAGATGCAGAAGGCAATGCTCTTTCATGGGCAAGTGCTGGCGGATTAGGATTTAGAGGTTCTAGAAAATCAACTCCATATGCAGCTCAGATGGCAGCAGAAACAGCAGCTAAGGCAGCTTTGGTTCATGGTTTAAGAACTGTTGATGTTATGGTTAAAGGTCCGGGTTCAGGCAGAGAAGCAGCAATTCGTGCGCTTCAGGCTTGCGGTATTGAAGTAACCAGTATCAAGGATGTCACTCCGGTACCACATAACGGATGTAGACCACCGAAACGCAGAAGAGTCTAATAGGAGGTAAGTAACGATGGCAAGAGACATGGGTCCTGTTTTAAAAAAATGTAGATCACTTGGTCTGGAACCTGCATATTTAGGCATTAACAAGAAGTCTAATAGAACTTCTTCCAGAGCAGGTAAAAAGGTAAGTGAATACGGATTACAGTTAAGAGAAAAACAGAAAGCTAAATTTATATATGGTATTCTGGAAAAACCTTTCAGAAATAATTTTGACAAAGCTAAGAAATTAAAATATGGTACAACAGGTGAAAACCTGATGATTCTTCTTGAACTTAGACTGGATAACGTAGTTTTCCGCTTAGGTTTTGGTAGAACAAGAAGCGAAGCAAGACAGATTGTTGATCATAAGCACGTTTTAGTTAATGGAAAACGTATCAACATTCCTTCATATGTTGTAAAAGCAGGTGACGTTATTGAAATTAAAGAAAAATTCAAGAGCGCTCAAAGATATAAAGATGTATTAGAAGTAACGGCTGGAAGATTAGTACCAGCTTGGCTTGAAGTAAACCACGAAACTCTTTCTGGTACAGTTAAAGAGATTCCTTCAAGAGACCAGATAGATGTTCCGGTAAATGAAATGCTTATCGTCGAGTTGTATTCTAAGTAATCATTAATCGTATCATAATAACCCAAAAGGAGGGTCAATTGTGTTTGATTTTGAGAAACCAAAAATTGAAATTGCAGAAATCTCTGAAGATAAAAAATTTGGACGTTTTGTAGTAGAACCTTTGGAACGAGGATACGGTACAACCCTGGGTAATTCTTTAAGAAGAATTATGCTTTCATCCTTACCCGGTGCTGCAGTCAGTCAAGTTAAGATTGATGGCGTTGTTCATGAATTCAGTGCTATTCCTGGAGTGAAAGAAGATGTTACTGAAATTATCATGAACTTAAAGAGCTTAGCAATCAGAAATACCAGTGAGACAAATGAGCCGAAGACAGCTTATATTGAATTTGAAGGTGAAGGAATTGTGACTGCCGGAGATATCCAGGCTGATCCTGATATTGAAGTTCTGAATCCTGATCTGGTTATTGCAACATTGAATGGCGGCAATGACAGTAAACTGTATATGGAAATTACCATAACTAAGGGCAGAGGATATATTAGTGCGGATAAAAACAAGAATGATGATTTACCAATTGGTGTAATACCAATTGACTCAATCTATACTCCTGTGGAACGTGTTAATTTAGCTGTTGAGAATACCCGTGTTGGTCAAATAACTGATTTTGATAAACTTACACTTGATGTATATACCAACGGAACTTTAGCCCCAGACGAAGCTGTCAGCTTAGCTGCTAAGGTTTTAAGCGAACATTTGAATTCATTTATCGACTTATCTGAAAATGCCAAGACTGCTGAAATCATGGTAGAAAAAGAAGATAATGAAAAAGAGAAAGTTCTCGAAATGAATATTGACGAATTAGAGTTATCTGTTCGTTCTTATAATTGCCTAAAGAGAGCCGGTATTAATACGGTTGAAGAATTAACGAATAAAACTTCTGAAGATATGATGAAGGTACGTAACCTTGGTCGTAAGTCATTAGAAGAAGTACTTGCAAAGCTGAAAGAGCTTGGCCTATCACTTAATGTAAGCGATGACTAAAAAACAGAAGTCAAAGGAGGGTAAAAAATGGCAGGCTATAGAAAATTAGGAAGAACATCCAGTCAGAGAAAAGCGTTGCTAAGAAACCAAGTAACGAATCTTTTATATAATGGAAAAATCAGAACTACTGAAGCAAAAGCAAAAGAAATCCGTAAAATCGCCGAAGGCATGATAGCATTAGCTGTAAAAGAAAAAGATAATTTCGAAACTGTTACAGTAAAAGCTAAAGTTGCCCGCAAAGATAAAGACGGTAAAACTGTTAAAGAAGTTGTTGAAGGTAAAAAAGTAACTGTTTTTGATGAAGTTGATAAAACAATCAAAAAAGACAGCGCAACTCGTCTTCACGCAAGAAGACAGATGCTTAAATTCCTTTATCCTGTAACGGAAGTTCCTACTGAAGCAGCAGGAAGAAAGAGAAATACAAAAACTGTTGATGTTACAGATAAATTATTCGATGAAATAGCACCTAAATATGTAAGCCGTAACGGTGGTTACACAAGAATCGTTAAAATCGGTCAGCGTAAAGGTGACGCAGCTATGGAAGTGTTAATCGAATTAGTTTAATTCGAGTTTTCCTTAGATAGAAAGTAAGGGTATGTATCTTTATTAGAACATACCCTTACTTTTTTTGCTATATGTCAATATTTGAGGGACACTTTTTGAAAACTTACTCACGGTTAGCCTAAATTGTGTATTTTCAAGTGAGCTTAATATTTTATAGAGTACTATTTTTTCTAAATTCATGAGGACTGCATTTGTACTGTTCTTGAAATTTTTTATAGAAAAAGCTAACATTTTCATAACCAGATTCGTATGCGACCTCGCTGACTGGCATAGAGGTATTACTAAGATACTTGGCAGCATGTTTTAGTTTTTGACTTTGTACAAGCTGTTTATAGGTCATGCCGGTATTCTTCTTTATGAGCGTAGTAAGATAGTTGGGACTGAGATGGAAAAATTGAGATACGGATTCTAAAGTACAATTTCTAAAGTTAGTTTCTATATAACGAACAATGCTTAATATAGGAGCATTATTTGATTCTTTTTCTTCCTCCACCAATTGATTCTTGTATACATTAATAAGCTCTGCAACAATAAGGCTAAAAAGATTTCTTATGAAATCAGTTGAATTAACTGAAGGAGAAAAACATTCACAGAGAAGCTCTTTTGTAAACACCTGCGTTCTCCTACTATTTTCTGCTAAAAATAGTAGATACTTATTTTTTAGGCTCTTTGCATTAATCGCGCTAATAAAAAAGTGTGATAAAATACTGTCTGTAGAGAAGTGCTGTAAAAGATTCTCATGTAGATATTTTTTAGAAACAAGAAAGCTAATCATAATATCATTTTCATCAAGATAGCCAATTGAGTGGGGGACATAAGGCTCAACAATCAAAACTTGTCCTTCTTTTAATATAACATTTCTTCCGTCAATGTTTTGCGGACATACTCCTGAGTAAACATAGTTTATTTCAAAAAAATCATGGACATGAACCGGGACAGGGTTAAATCTCGAGTTTTTCTTAACGGATATTTCCAGCAAAGTTGAAATCCAACCATTGGTCATATTGTGACTGCTCATATCAGAGATGGAAGTAAAGTTTAAACAAGGTATCAAGGTATTCTCAATTTTCACCTTAGGAATGTCATTCCAAATGTCAATATTATGACCATGCTTATATTTTTCTTCGCTTTTACTTACTGTACGTAAAGTTTTATCTAAAGAATATAAATCCATTCTATTGTCCTCCTATTATACAAATGAAGCACACTCTATTTTTTAGTAAACGAATAAACTATTTCATATTGCAATGCTGCCATCAATCTGTGCGTGAAAAAAAATCAGGTATTGGCACTTTGTATAGGACAATTAATTTTATGTCCGATTAAGAAGCTTCAACCCCTTTACTATAACACATACTATAGTAAGAGTATAATATACAGTGTGAGTTTGGTCAATGCTTTGTTAGTGTATGGACATTACGGGACGGTGAGATTAGTGTTGAGATAGATTCATCACCAAGGTTCTCGTTAAGAGGCATATGGAAGCAGGAGGTAGGATATGGCAAATAAAAACTATACCCAGTTAGCAAAAGAAATTGTTCAAAAAGTCGGTGGTAAAGAAAATATTGTCAGTGTTGTGAATTGCATGACTCGTCTTAGATTTGTATTAAAAGAGGAGAACAGGGCAAAAGATGGGGATGTTAAAGAAATAAAAGGGGTTCAGGGTGTAATTAAACAGGGAGGACAGTATCAGGTAATTATCGGTACGCATGTAAATGAAGTAATAAAGGATGTACAAAAGGAAATTGGTGATTTACCACCAGTAGACAATCAAACGGATATGAAGTTAATGAAGGATGGAAGTACATTTAATCGACTGTTTAAGGTTATTACAGGTTGTATTATGCCTTCTCTGGGTGTAATGATAGCTTCGGGTATTATCAAAGGCTTACTTGCAGTACTAACTACAGTTGGCCTTCTTACGAATACAGATGGAACTTACCTGATTCTTTATGCCACAGCGAATGCAGCTATGTATTTTTTGCCTATTATTGTAGGCTTTAATGCAGGCAAAGTGTTTGGCTGTAACCAATATGTTACGGCCGTTATAGGTGCAGCACTTGTATATCCTGATATAATAGCAATAAAAGATGCAGGAACTGCAATATCTTTTCTTAAAATGCCAGTTGTTTTAATGAACTATACGAATAGTTTATTTCCAGTAATTCTAGCAGCGTGGTTTGCAGCAAAAGTAGAAAAGATAAGTAAAAAAATTATACCAACTATGCTGCAATTAATGTTTGTTCCAACCGTAACGCTGCTCCTTGCAGTTCCTGTAGCTTACCTGGCAATTGGCCCGGTTATGACTATAATATCAAACGGCCTTTCCGCAGTAGTTATGGCAATCTTTAATAACTTTCCGATTTTTGGTGGAATAGTATTTGGTGCCTTCTGGCAAGTCATGGTACTTTTAGGGCTTCATGCAGCTTTCATACCGGTATTGTTTAATAATTTATTTACTTTGGGTAGTGACCCTGTAAATGCAATATTAGGACTTACCGTATGGGCTTTAGCAGGTGTGTCATTGGGATATGCACTTCGTATAAAAGATAAAGAGAAAAAATCAATGGGATTTGGTAATATGGTATCTTGTCTATGTGGTGTAACTGAGCCTACCATATATTCCATTGCATTACCTAATTTTAAATTATTTATTGCCGCATTCATAGGCGGAGGTATAAGCGGAGGTATACTAGCCGGACTCGGAGGCAGAATGTATTCCTTTGTGGGGGATGGTTTCTTCCGAATACCGGCTATGATTAATCCGGAAGGATTAGATGTAAGTTTTTACGGCTTTTTAATATGCGCAGCTATTGCTTTTATCGTTTCATCGGTTCTTGCCTTTGTATTTGCAGGGAAAGAGACGACGAAGAAGGTATAAGAGTAAAAACAGTTAATAACAGAAAGTTGATAACAGAAAGAGGGGAATTCAATGCATAATATTGAAAGAGTACGACAGGGAGAGGCGGATAACTATTTTTATCCATTTTTCTGGCAGCATGGTGAAAAGGAAGAGATACTTAGAGAATATGTCAATAAAATAGCTGGCTGCGGTATGAAAGCAGTTTGCATTGAATCAAGACCGCATCCAGATTTTGTAGGTGAAAAATGGTGGAAAGACTTAGGTATCATTATTGATGAAGCGAAAAGAAATAATATGAAGCTCTGGATATTAGACGATGCCCATTTTCCTACCGGATATGCAAATGGAAAAATAAAGGAAGAATATCCTGAATTAAAAAAGTGGTATCTGGATATGCGAAGATATGATGTGGCTGGTCCTGTAAAGGGAGCTAGAATTCATATTGCGTTACTAAATGGAAAAGTATGGGATAAGCCTTCTGAGGATATCAATCATGTAATAGGTGTCTATGCTGCTAAAAGGGAAAGTAATCGTAATACGGAGGATGATGCAGTTGCATTCGATTCCTTTATGGAGTTAGAGGGGGCGTTAAAGAATGGCATAATCACCTGGGATATACCAGAAGGTTCGTATAGTATATTTACAGTGTTTTACACTCGCAACGGAGGAGAAGAGGCAACAAAGGATTACTTAAATCCGTTGGTGGCTGATGCAGCCAGAGTACTGCTAAAGGAGGTATATGAACCTCACTACGAACATCTAAAAGAGGAGTTTGGAAAAACCATTCTTGGATTTTTTTCAGACGAACCAAGGTTTGGTAATACCAAAGGAGCACAGGCAGCCATCGGATGCGATATGGTTTTACCTTGGAGGTTAGGTCTTGAAGAGGAATTACCCTTTGAGAATAAGTACCTTCCCCTGCTTTGGGCGAAGGCCGGAGGAAAAGAGGGAGATATCAGACATCAATATATGGATTTGATAACTAAAATGTATCGGGATAATTTTACTGGGGTGTTGTCTGAATGGTGTCAGAATCATCAGGTTTTATACCTTGGACATAATATTGAGGATAATGGTGCTCACGCCAGGCTTGGGTACGGAACAGGACATTTTTTTCGTGGTCAGGAAGGACAGCATCTATCAGGAATAGATGTAATTGGTACCCAGATAGTTCCTGGTATGCCTTACCATCACAATGCATTTTCTACCGGTGGAAGTGATGGAGAATTTTATCATTTTGCACTCGCAAAGCTTGGTTCTTCCGCTGCTCATTTAGAACCACATAAAGAAGGGAGGGCAATGTGTGAAGCATTTGGAGCTTATGGGTGGAACGCAGGGCTTTCTCTTATGAAGTGGATTAGTGATCATTTGATTGTACGAGGTATCAATTATCTTGTACCTCATGCCTTTAATCCGGCACCTTTCCCGGATTGGGATTGCCCGCCTCACTTTGATGCTCATGGGTATAACCCTCAATTTCGTTATTTTAAGACCTATAGTGATTATACAAACCGGTTGATGAACCTTTTTCAAAAAGGTGTGCATAAAGCTCCGGCAGCAGTTTTATATCCAGCAGAACAAGAGTGGGCGGGAGCTTATATGCCGGTTGAAAAACCTGTTAGGGAGTTAATGGAGCATCAAATAGATTGTGACATTGTATCTCCGGATTATCTTATAAATGCAAGAATGGCAGAAGGGAACCTAATAATTCATAAAGAAGCTTTTCAGGTACTAATCGTTCCTTATGGAGAGGCAATACCTGCAACCACAGCCAGATATCTCGTTGAATATGCTAAGAAAGGACTGCGGGTAATTTTTGTAGAAGCTTATCCTGATAAGACGGTATCTGGCAGTCTCGAGGCAGAGGAGTGGGAGGAACTTAAATGCTTTTGCCGTATAAGTACTTTAGAAGAACTGGCTTTAGCTTGTGCAGATTTGGCTGAAATAAAACTAGAAACCCCTTGTAAAGATTTGGTCTATTATCATTATGAACAGGGAGAAATGCAGTATTGGATGTTTTTTAATGAGCATATCTCTAGCGCAGTTAACAGTACAATCAGTATGAAAGAGACAGGGTATGCTTATCGATATGATGCTTTTACTAATGAGATGTATGAATTAATTGGTTGTAAAGGAAGCTATGAACTCAAGCTATCACCGTATGAATCCTGTATCTGGATATTTTCAGAGAAACCTTTACAGGGAGTAAAAAAGGAAAAAGGTTCCATAGATGAATTAAAGCCTTGTGATATAGAATCACCGTGGAAGGTACAGTTTGCAGATAGCTTTTCCTATCCATTATTCACAGAAGGAGTAAACCAGACAAAAGCAGAGCCTATCCAAAATATTATTGGTTATGAAGACAAAACAGGTACCGTCTCCTATGAAACCGTACTGACTGATTCACGGCAGGAGGGCAGGGCATATCTTAAGCTAAAAAGGGCATATGAGGTAGCAGAGGTCTTCGTAAACGGTGTAAGTGCGGGCGTTAAAATATGTCAGCCTTATGTCTTTGAGCTTACTGGCTTATTAACAAAGGAAGAGAATACTTTGCGTATAGAAGTAACAAATACTCTTGGAACACAGGTACGCGACGGAATTTCTCATTATTTAATAATTGAGCCTTTTGGAGTAGAAGGCCCCGTTACTTTATATACTGAATAGATATACCGAGTTTTAAAAGATTAATTGAAACAAAAGTGCTGTCTTATTTTTCTTACTACATTGCCAACCGGCTTGGCGTGTAAAGAAAAGGAGGACGGCATTTTATGTATTATAAGACTTTATTTTTACAGGTAATAACTATTAATAGTAGATAAGTTGTAAATAATACATTAACATGAAAAATTAATTGCAAATAATGTTAGAATACTTTACAATGTAGAAAGCTAAGTAGTTGAAGTTTAACAAGATTAAGAAGGTACATGCATGGGAATGATAAAAACACGAAATTTAATATTTGAATATATAAGAAGAGATGAAGAAGGAAATGTTGAATCCATTAACCGTGCCATTGATGCTGTTGACCTGGAAGTGAATAAGGGAGATTTTGTTGCTATCTTGGGACACAACGGTTCCGGAAAGTCAACCATGGCAAAGCATATCAATGCAATATTAATACCCACAGAAGGGTCCGTGTGGGTGAATGGTATGGATACGAAGGATGAGGAAAAAATGTGGGACATCAGGCAAACCGCCGGCATGGTATTTCAGAATCCAGATAATCAGATTATTGCTACCGTTGTGGAAGAAGATGTAGGTTTTGGCGCAGAAAACTTGGGTGTTCCTACAAAAGAAATATGGGAGAGGGTAGAGGAGAGCTTACAGGCAGTTGGGATGTTAGAATATCGTAAACACTCACCGAATAAGCTCTCCGGCGGGCAGAAGCAAAGGGTAGCTATAGCCGGTATCATGGCTATGAAGCCTCAATGTATCGTGTTAGATGAGCCCACTGCCATGTTAGATCCGGTAGGACGTAAAGAGGTTATTAAAACGGTAAAAGAATTAAATGAAAAAGAAAAAGTTACGGTACTGTTAATTACGCATTATATGGAAGAAGTAATACATGCGGACAAAGTTATCGTTATGGACCAGGGTAAGGTGGTTATGCAGGGTACACCCAGAGAGATATTTTCAAGGGTGGAAGAATTAAAACAATACCGCCTGGATGTTCCGCAGGTAACGGAACTCGCTTATGAACTTAAGAAAAGTGGGTTGGATGTTCCGGTAGGTATTCTAACCACAGAGGAACTTGTGGAAGCGGTTTTACGTCTAAAAAAGCAAGATAGGCAGTAAAACAGTATAGGAGGAAGTAATGCCAATTATTATAGATAAACTAAATTATGTATATAGCCCTGGTACTGCTTATGAAAAACACGCTCTTAAAGATATTAATCTGGTTATTAATGATGGAGAATTTATAGGTTTAATCGGGCATACAGGTTCTGGAAAATCCACTTTAACACAACATCTAAATGGTTTAATGAAAGCAACTGGTGGTACAATATATTATAACGGTCAGGACATCTATGACAAGGACTTTAGTATGAAATGGCTGCGAAGTAAAGTCGGTCTGGTTTTTCAATATCCGGAGCACCAGTTATTTGAAACAACCGTATATAAAGATGTCTGTTTCGGACCTAAGAATTTAGGACTTGATCAATTGGAAATTGATGTTCGGACCTATGAAGCAATTAAGCTGGTGGGACTTTCTGACGATTTGTTAGATGCATCTCCCTTTGAAATGTCGGGAGGACAAAAGCGCAGAGTGGCTATTGCAGGTGTACTGGCTATGAAACCGGAAGTATTAATACTGGATGAACCTACAGCAGGACTTGACCCAAAGGGCAGAGATGAAATACTTGATCAAATTGCTAAGCTGCATAAGGAAAGTAATCTAACCATTATACTGGTATCACACAGTATGGAAGATGTAGCTAAATATGCAGACAGGCTAATAGTTATGAATAAGGGCAGTGTAGCCTTTAATGACACACCTCATGGTGTATTCGCTTATTATAAAGAGCTAGAGGCAATGGGGCTTGCAGCCCCTCAAGTTACTTATGTCATGAATGAGCTAAAATTAAAGGGACTGCCTGTAAATACCACGGCTAACACAGTAGAGGAAGCCAGGGATGAAATACTAAAATATATGAGAAGTTAAAAAATACAAGTAATTGAATATACCGTAGTTAACTTATAAAGCTTATTTGATATTACTATACTGCGGAAGTACAGCAGCTTTGCCTGCGATAAGAAATGGGTGTAAAAAATGATTCGAGACATTACAATAGGACAATATTATCCGGCCGATTCGCTGCTCCATAAACTGGACCCCAGAGTCAAGCTGGTAGGAACCATACTCTACATTATATCCTTATTTGTTATAGACAGCTACTATGGTATAGCCGTTTCTGCGGTAGTCTTATTTGCTATTATAAAATTGTCAAAGGTACCGCTAAAGTTTATTATACGTGGTTTAAAGACAGTTTTTATGCTATTGCTATTTACTGTGGCATTTAATCTGTTTTTCACTCCGGGAAATGAGCTGGTAAGGCTGGGATTTATAAGAATAACAGAAGAAGGATTACATTTATCCATTAAGATGGCCATACGTCTGGTATTTTTAATACTGGGTTCTTCGTTAATGACCTTTACTACCACTCCCAATCAATTGACGGATGGTTTGGAGCGTTTGATGCATCCTTTGAGAAAAATCAAAGTTCCGGTACATGAAATATCCATGATGATGTCTATAGCTTTACGCTTTATTCCGATATTAATGGAAGAGACCGACAAGATTATGAAAGCTCAGATGGCTAGAGGAGCGGATTTTGAATCCGGCGGACTTATAAAGAGAGCCAAAAGTTTAATACCATTATTGGTACCGTTGTTTGTATCTGCTTTTCGCAGAGCAAATGATTTAGCAATGGCTATGGAAGCAAGGTGTTACCAAGGAGGAGAAGGGCGTACCAAGATGAAGCCTCTAAAATATACTACAAGAGATATTCTATCCTACATAACCTTATGTAGTTATGCAGCCTTTGTAATATTCCTTAAGATGATGAAAATTGGCTAAACATGGGATACCAGCCTCCTTTCGCATTTCGTAAGAATATGTATGAATTGTAAGACAAGGCAGGAAAGAGTATTGCAGAAAGGAATGCCATATTTAGATATGAAAAGAATAATGTTAAGGGTTGCATATGATGGCACAAACTATTGCGGCTGGCAGTTACAGCCCAATGGAATCACCGTAGAAGAAGTATTAAACCGGAATCTAAAAGCATTACTAAAAGAAGATATAAACGTTATCGGAGCAAGTAGAACAGATTCAGGAGTACATGCTTTGGGAAACGTAGCCATATTCGATACAGATACAAGAATACCAGGAGATAAGATATCGTATGCCCTAAATCAAAAACTGCCTGGGGATATTGTAATCCAGGAATCTAGAGAAGTCCCGGCAGATTTTCATCCACGTCGTTGTAACAGTATAAAAACCTACCGATATACCATACAAAACAGCAGGTTTCCATTACCAACGACAAGGTTGTACAGTTATTTTGTACACTACCCACTTAATGAACTGCTAATGCAGGAGGCTGCTGCTTATCTGATGGGAGAACATGATTTTAAAAGCTTTTGCTCTGCTAATACACATGTGAAAGATACCGTTCGAAGAATTTATGATATCAACGTTGAAAAAACGGACGAGAGAATTGATATTATTGTTTCTGGTAATGGATTTTTATATAATATGGTTCGCATTATAGCAGGCACTTTGGTGCGTGTTGGCTTGGGAGCCTACCCGCCTATAAAAGTACAGGAAATTCTTAATAAAAAGGAGCGGTCGGCAGCAGGACCGAAAGCTCCGGCTGAAGGTCTGACGTTGTTAAAGCTAGAATATCCTGATTTAATGTAGGAAATCTTGAAAGAAGAACAACATGAGAACAAGAACAACATACGAACTAAATATAAGGCATTTGGATTGATTTTAATTAATACTGTATGAATAAGGTTCCAAAATATATTAAAATAATCCATTTTATAAATAAATTATTTTAATAATATTGGAAAAACAGCAGGAAACCAGATAAAATATATTGACACGCCCGGTGGAATGATATATAATATTTAGATGTGACGTGAGAATACTCAAGCCAAGCCCCGGTAGAGAGTATTTTAACATATAACTATGAAAATAATAAAATTTTTATTGAGATTTGATTATTCAAGGAGGGTACCCCATGAAAAGCTTTATGGCTAGTCCGGCGACGATTGAAAGAAAATGGTATGTTATCGATGCTGATGGACATACATTAGGACGTCTTTCATCTGAAATTGCTAAGATATTAAGAGGTAAAACAAAACCAACTTACACACCTCATGTTGATACTGGTGACTATGTAATAGTTGTTAATACAGATAAGATTAAAGTAACTGGTAAAAAACTTGATCAAAAAATATACTACAATCACTCTGATTATGTAGGTGGAATGAGAGAAACTACATTAAGAGAATTAATGGACAAGAAACCTACAGAAGCTATCAGACTTGCTGTAAAAGGCATGCTTCCAAAAGGACCTTTAGGAAGACAGATGATTACAAAATTACACGTATACGCTGGACCTGAACATGATAATGCAGCTCAGAAACCAGAAGTATTAGAGATTAAATATTAATCAGAAGGTTGAAAGGAGGAAAAAACATTGGCTAAAGCAAAATATTACGGAACCGGAAGAAGAAAAAGCAGTATTGCCAGAGTTTATTTAGTACCTGGTACTGGTAAAGTAACAATTAATAAAAGAGATATGGACGAATACTTCGGCTTAGATACATTAAAGTTAATCGTTCGTCAACCTCTGGTTATTACAGATAACGTTGATAAATTTGATGTTCTTGTTAATGTACATGGAGGTGGCTTTACTGGTCAGGCTGGTGCTATCAGACATGGTATCTCCAGAGCTTTATTACATGCAGATGCGGAACACCGCCCAGTATTAAAAAAAGCTGGTTTCTTAACAAGAGATCCAAGAATGAAGGAAAGAAAGAAGTACGGTTTAAAAGCCGCTCGTCGTGCTCCTCAGTTCTCAAAGAGATAGTCTGTGCCGTTTGTGGAATCGTGCAAAACCGCATATTTACTGGCTTCTTGAAGTTCTGGAATGTCGTAAAATGGTGTGGAATTAGTACGGTAACTAACACACAACTAACAAGTAACTAACAAAAATATAGGATGTTTTAAGTGCTAAATAGTGCTTAGAACATCCTTTTTTGATATCGTTTTTTAGGCAAACTTCTAGGAATAAATATATTCTTCATTTTGCTCTCCTTAATTTTTCAAGTTCCGTATGATGTGGAACTTGTATTATGGGATTAAATTTGGTTGATAGCCTTTACCAGTTCCTGTACATCGAAGTGTGTATATACTTTTTCTGTCAGAGACATGGCTCCCGAATGTCCAGCAATCTTTTTAATAATCGTCTGGTCAACGCCTGCTTCTGCAAGTAAGGAAATGCAGGTATGCCTACAACAATGTGGAGTCTTTTCAATGTTTAGGTTCTGCATGAGTGGAGTGAAATAACTGTCATAGTAATTGCGATAGAGGAAATGTTTGTTATCCTCGGTATGAAGCAGATATTCACAATCTGGAGCAGAATCAAACCATGACTGATAAAAGGGAAGAACCTTGTCGGCAATTGGAACTTTACGGATTCCATTTTCAGTCTTGCTATCCACTACATCGAAATATTGTTCCTCCAGATGAACGTCTACTTTCTTTAAATCCAGAAATTCTGAAATTCTTAGTCCATTGTAAATGAGCATTAGGGCAATCTGATAATACTTATCATCCTTCAATTCCCATAAACGTTTGATCTCATCTTTTGAAAATTTCTTTCGGTCATATTTATTTGGATTACGTTCCTTGTATCTGACGATATCTACAAATTCAGAGTAATTCTTATTACAGATATCATTCTTTATCGCATAATCATATAACTGGTTAAATAAGACCTTTAGCTTTCGTAGTGTGGGATAGTTCTTGCCACAAGTGTCAACGACATGTTGTAAATCAATAAGTCTTAAGTCTTTGAATAGCTTAACATTCAAAGAGGTGCATAAGCTATAGGAAGCAGTATAACCATTTACATTGGATTTCGATACAGTCGGATATTTCTCTGTCGACCATTTCTCATAAACTTCTGCAAAGGTAACTTTGGAAGCTTCCAAGTCGTAAGGATTGGTATTATAGTCTGCTAGCATTTGTAATCCATCTGCTCGATTGGCTGCATATCCTATAATTACATAATCCTGAACTTGTTTATCCTTCTTCTCATCAAAGTGCCATCCTACGGTCTTTTTGACAATATAAGGATTTCTTCGTTTCCCGCTTAGCTTATACACAGTGCCATAGCCATTTGGTAATTTCAATAAAACATCATCATTTCTTTCGTTATAGTATTCTTCTTATTGGCTGGTAAAAAGAGTACGTTTGTCAATGTACGATGATTTCTAATCTTCGTGAGTCACTTTGGTAACACTTGGGCGAATCGTCTTCCAGATATCATAGTTATCCATGGTCTGACTTCCCATCGCTAACAATTCTTTCATTGCCTGCCAGTCCTTTAGGAATTGGATCAGGCTCTTGTTCTTAAAGAAAATCCCCGGTTCTCCATCGATATCCTTTAATTCTACGGAAAATACTTCGTCGATTGCAAAGAGAAGTGGAAGAACATCACCGTCTGCTTGAATATCAAATTCTGCTAAGGCATTTACATTCACATTCAATGCATCTGCGATTTTCCTTAACTGATCTGGCTTTGGAAGATTCTTTCCCAATTCATATTTACGGATTGCAACTTCATGAATTCCAGATTTGTCACCAAGTTCCTTTTGTGTTAAGCCTCGAAATGTTCGTATTAACTTAATCTTTTTACCTGTGGTCAAAATAATCACCTCCTATAGGAAAGAATATAACATACTAAAAATGAAAAGTAAACATTAAATTATTATATATTGACAGAGCATTAAAAGCACTGTATAATACGAAGACATAACAGAGCATTAAATGCTCTATATTGATATTGGGAGGTGAAGTTTCATGGGAGAAGTAAATTACCAGATTGAGCTACCGTCATTTACTGGGCGAAATGTTCCGATTGCTGAAATAGCAAAAGCCATCGGAAAAGATGCCCAATATGTAAGAGTCGGATTGCAAAAAGGGATTCTCAAATTTGGATATGCATTCAAGATGGAGAATTCCTCAGAGTACAACTACTTTTGCCCTGACAAGAAGGTATGGGAAGAAATTGGATATTTCAAAGAAGTACCAAGGGCAGTGTAGTAAGAAGTAAAGAAGGGAGTGGTTTTATTGGGATTCCAATAAAAAAGTCCTAACCGATAGGGAAAGGACTTAAAAGACAGCCAGCAGAGCTGATATATCTTATCTCGCAAATATGATTATATCAAAAGCTTCTGCTGGTAACAACGTAATTATTTTATCAGGAGGACGATGAATGAGTGAACAAAAGACAGCATTAAAATTAATCCATATGGAGGATGTGCAGACAAGGGAAGTAAATTGGCTTTGGTATCCGTATATCCCATACGGAAAGATAACCGTAATAGAAGGAGATCCAGGAGAAGGTAAGACAACACTTGCACTGACATTAGCGGCATTACTTAGTAGAGGGCAACCTCTTCCATGTGATGAAGATATACCATATGAGCCGATTAGCATTATTTATCAGACAGCTGAGGATGGGATTGACGATACGATAAAGCCAAGACTTGAAAAGGCAAATGCAGACTGTAGCAAAATCCGTGTGATAGATGAAACAGAAAAAGAACTGAGTATGACGGATGAAAGACTAGAGCAGGCAATCGCTAAAACAAATGCAAAGCTTGTAATTCTAGATCCGATTCAAGCCTATATCGGTTCTGATGTAGATATGCATCGAGCCAATGAGATACGACCAGTACTAAAGCGATTAGGGATAATTGCTGAAAAGTATGGATGTGCCATTGTTCTAATCGGTCACATGAATAAAGCTTCTGGCTCAAAGTCAACGTATCGAGGACTTGGCTCTATCGACATTCAGGCAACGGCTAGAAGTGTATTACTAGTAGCAAGAATACCAGATAAACCTAACATTCGTATTATGGCACAAGATAAATCAAGTCTTGCGGCGGCAGGAGATTCCATTGGCTTTGAAATATCAGAGGACAGAGGATTTGAGTGTATCGGTCCATATGACATAACAGTAGATGAATTGCTTGCTGGAAAAGAAGGTAGAGGGCGAAAGAAGTTAGATGTAGCCATTGCCTTTATCAAAGAATATTTCGGAGCGGAAAGTGAAATTTCTTCTAATGATATTGAGGAGGAAGCAACTAGAAAAGGTATAAAACGAAATACCTTATTATCTGCAAAGAAGAAGCTTGGGATTATGGCTGGCAATCGTAAGACTACAGATGGAACGATGTACTGGACTTGGATATTGCCGAAGAAAGAGTTTAACAATTTGACTTCTTAAGATGGCAGATTCTTAAACTCTGGCGAAGGCTTGTGAAGCGAAGCTTCACATATAACGTGATTAAGCGGCGTAACGCTTGCCCCCTAAGTTTGGGATTTCCCAAACTGATAGGGGGACATTACTTTCGGAGCAGTGCTTTAAAATTCTTACGAAGGAAAGTAAAAAAGAACAGGAAAGCAGAGCTTTTAAAGTAGAGAAAGGAAATCAACAAATGACTGACGGATAAAAAGAAAGGATGATTGAATGGGGAACTCAAAAACGATATCGGGTGCTTTACACCGTATTCCAAATCTGGAACATAATAATCGTGACCACTGGCCACCCAACGCAACGCATGATAGAGAAGATAGAAATGTCTATTATGTAAATGGTACAAGAGATTTTACCATTGAGCAGGCATATGACAAATTGTTTGAAGCTTCTTATCAGGAGTGGAGACAGAAGGAAATTAAAAAGAGCCGTGGGGATCGGTGTCCTGATACTTATTATGAGAAAATTCTGCAAGATAAACAAAAGCATGAACAGTATGAAATTATCTGGCAGATTGGAGATATGGAAGATACGGGATATGAAAGTGATTTTTATGATTCATTATTTGCAGAACGAGCATTGCTAGATTTCGCAGAACACATGCTGGCGGAAGTTCCTAATGTAACATTTCTAACAAAGGAACGAATCGATGATCCGGATTGGAATCCTCCGTTTAATGAAGGAATTGTAATCAATAATATGGCTTTCAATGGAGATGAATCAACTCCACATCTTCATATGACATTTATCCCATATGTGAAGAATTGTAGCAGAGGGCAAACGGTTCAGAATGCATTTTCACAAACATTCAAGCGAATGGGATATGCAACAACCATGAAGCAAGCTGTCGATGAATCGGATAATCTGGTCTGGCAGGATACACCGCATGGGAAAATTCCACAAATGAAAAAAGTGGAGTATGGGGCGGTGACTTGGATTGAAGAGCAGAAAGAGTGGATTGCAGATTATATGCAAAAGGAACTTGGTTGGGAGCGGTTCTTTAAGGGTAAGAATGAACGTGGGGACTTGCTGTTATCGGATTATCGACGAGAACGAGCTGCGGAACGAGCCAAAGAAGCTGAAAAGAAAGTTTTCTTGGTGGAAGCGGATTTGAAAACAAAAGAAAAAGCAGTTACGGAGAAGGCTTCCACGATTTTAAGTTAGATGAAATGCTGACGGATAAAAAGAAGAATCTGGAGAATATTGATGATACGGTTCGGTATTATGACCGAAAGTTAGATTCAGCAAAGAAAGAACTTGCAGTTGTGGAAGATGATTACAAGGTGGTTTCTGATAAACTGGAAGAGAAAACCCGAAAAGCTGAAATAGCGGAAGAAGTATACTTCATGTATAGCAGTGCTGGTCCTGACAGGGAACATGACTTGTTTGAAGAGGTAGTTACGCTTCGTTATGAGAATGAGAAGAAGGACGGAGAAATTCGGAGTTTGAAGCAGAAGTTGAATGAAGCATATGAATTTATGAAACGGTTTATGATTGGGGAAATAACGTTGTTTGAGAAATTTATGCAGGGGGTGAAGGATAAGGTAAGGGATTTTGTGGGAATAAGGTAGATTTGAGGAAAGAGTCTGGAAATTCTGGACTCTTTCGCAAATTATTGTAGAAAAATATACCAAAAAGTAGTAAACTACTAATAGTATTGTATACAAAAAGTGATGGGGAGGCAGAGTAATGAGCGTGTATTTAGCTAGAATAGAGCACATAAATGATTACTTTAATATTCGTCCAGTAATGGAACTTATTGAGGGTGGATTTGTTGAGGTGGATGCTGGAAAATTTGGACAATATGGAACTATAACAATATCAGCAATTTATGGGCAAGTGAGTGATTCACCATTTATTCAAGAACAAAAGTATGTCATGTTGACAATTAGTGATTCAGAATTAGCTTCATTGGAGCAAACATATACAGGTTCAAAAATAAAAGCAGTTGACTATATTTCAAAAGTAAAGCCTGTAGATTCGTTTGGGATTAGAGAAGTAATCAAATTGCCAAAGGGATTTACCTCAAATACCTATAGTGAATGGGGGAATGATACAATATTAGATATCATGCAACCAATTACTAATTCAGTTTATTTATCTGATGAAAATAGTGTGTTTGGTCCATTTTCATGGAAGGTTACTCCAGATGGGGGGTATAAATTCTCACCCAACGCTATAGAAAGTGATCCATATGTAATATCAGAATATCTTATAAGTGATTTTGAAGAGCCAATATATACGTTTGATGCCGCTAAAAGAACAACTGATTTGTATTATGGAAGAGAAAGACATATTTTAAAAAATGATAATTTACCAGAAAAAAGTTCTTATATAGATTGTATTGATGATATCGGACTTAAAGAGTTTGTTGGTAGGTTGTTATCTCAAAATGCCGAGACGCGAAAAGCAAAGAAAGAAATTAGAGATGCTGTAGTGGAGTTGCCAATAGAAGTAATGTCTGAGCAAAGAAGAAATCGTATTTTAGAGTTGGCTAAAAATGGAGATTTGGCTGATCAGACAATTAATTTAATTCCATCGGTCGTTCTGGAAAATAAAGACTCGTTAGAAAAAATAGCACAAGTAATACTGGATAATAGTAATTATATGGAAAAACTTTATCCGGTTGTAAAAGAACAAGAAGAGTATAATTCAATTATTGAAAAAATAGAAGTAGAGAAAAAAACCAAACAACAAGAACTTGATGTCTTAAAAAATGAGATACAAAAACTTCAAGATGCAGGAAATGAAGAGCTAACTATAAATTCGTCAGAAGTGCAAAAATTGGTAAGTGAAAAGGACGAACTGCAACGAAAACTGGAAGCGTATAAGGATTTTGAAAATTTAAGTGATAAAGTATATAAATTAAATGGTGAAGTTGAAGATACTCAAAATCAATACAATATGTTGTTAAGTATGAAAAATACTTTATCTACAGACATTGAACAAAAAGTAAGAGAAGCATATTCAAGTTTTGCCTTTGATGGAGCGATATCAAGCCTGATGCTTCAAGAAGCTGCAAATTTTGAAAAAAGTAAAAATGTAAAGAGAACAGAAGCATTGGTTGCAACATTACAAACGGTTGAAAGTTATTCTGATATTAGTAATCCAGTTGACTTAGTAAATTTTGTACATAAAGAGCTTACTGAAAAAGGAAAAAGAAATATTAGTAAGAATGATGTTGCAAATATATTAATATGTATGGCACAAGGATTTTTGACAGTTCTTGCAGGGGAACCAGGAACGGGGAAAACATCATTGGTTTCTCTGATTGCAAATATTTTAGGGTTACCAAATGGGGAATATAATCGATATTCTGAAATAGCTGTCGAAAAGGGATGGACATCAAGAAGAGATTTAATCGGATACTATAATCCGCTGACAAAGTCTTTTGATGCTTCAAATAAAGGATTGTTTTCAGCACTATCAGTTTTGAATGAAGAAAAAAAGAATAATATTGACGATTTTCCATATGTTGTTCTTCTAGATGAAGCAAATCTTAGCCAAATGGAACATTATTGGGCAGATTTTATGAGTTTATGTGATTTTGACAAAATGAATAGAAGGATATGCTTATGTGAAGATTATGAATATCTAATCTCGGACACTTTGCGTTTTATGGCAACAATAAATTTAGATCACACAACAGAAATATTATCTCCACGTCTTATAGATAGAGCATGGATTATTATGCTACATTCTACAGATGTAGATATAGAAGATTTTGAGGTTCGTAGTGACATTGGAAAATATCCGCTGATTCAATATGAAGCGTTTAAACGAATAAAAAATTCTGAATTTTGGGAAAATCAAAAACTTGATACGGCAATTACAGATAAGTTTAATAAGATTCGTGTGTGTTTTCAAGATATTGGTATAAGTTTTAGTCCACGTATAATTGGTATGATAAAAAAATATTGTTTATCAAGTAAAGGTGTTTTTGATACAAGTGAGAATGTATATTGTGCCTTAGATTATGCAGTGCTTCAAAAAGTTTTGCCAATCATTAATGGATATGGAGAAGATTACCATGTATTTCTTGAAAAATTGATGGTTGAATGTGATCAAAATACAATGCCAAAATGTTATGAAATGATACAATCAATTATTAAAAAGGGTAATTTAAATATGCAATACTATCAATTTTTCGCTAGATAAGGTGGTGTAAAATGAATCCAACTTTGGTTTTGCGAAGTGATGATAATAAGATTATAAGTTTAGAACTGGGAAAACGAAGTAAAAATATAAATGATTTAACAGCAGCAGTAGTCGTATATCAAGATGAACCATATTCATTTTCAATAGAGTATGAGGAAGCAGTAACCAACATTACAAATATTGAGTTAATAGTTAATAATGAAATGGTGGAATGCAAATACGATGCTAAAAACCTCGACGACAAAACAGTTTACGAAATTGAATTAAATAACAAGTTCGTTTTTTCTTTGGTCTATGGACTTACTGAGATTTTAGTTCATATTGAATATGATATTGGGCTTGAGGACTACTTTTTTACAGATTCCCTTGTAGTAGCGGTGAAACAAAATTATGAGGAAACAGTTGAGTCTCTGTATGATATGTTAAATGACATCTATAAAAAGAATCATGCACTATTATTTCGATCAAAAATTCAAAACAAGGATTTGTTTCCTAAGTTTTTGAAAAAAGAAAATGATAAGTTTGATGAAGAAATAGGTTTATTAAGAGTGTTTATACAAACATTTTTAAAGAATTATCCGTATTTTTTAAAAAATCCTAAGTTTAAAACTGAAACAGATTATTGTGTTGACTACGTAGAAAAACTACATTCAATAGGTAAAGAAAATATACAATATATTGTTACCCACCCAGAAGAACTTAAGCAGGTATACGGAACTTCGGGAATATATGTAAATAAGAAACAAATGATACCTGAAAAAACCTTAGTAAGCACTTACAAGTACAGTTATGATATCCCGGAAAATAGAACTATAATATCGTTTATTAGAGTTTTACTTGAGGCGGTCGATGAAAGATGTGAAAAATTGAAATATGCTCTAAAGGCTAATACTTTGCTTATTACTACTAAGGAACCTGTTAAGGATAATTATATTTTAAGTACTCGTATAATCCAACAATATATGGTCATGGAATTTGGGAATTATTTAGATGAGTATAAGCAGGTGTATAAACAATTATCAAGTGTTTATGTACAATATTGTAATGTTTTGCCATGTTCAAGTGTTACAATGAGATCTTTGCCAACTCCAAGCCCAGCATTCTTGGAAATATATCATTATAGAAACATTTATCAAATTATGCGTATTTGGTTTGGAATGAGCGATGTTACTTATCCTAATAAAAATATTTTGATGCAATTTTCAAATGCAGATAAAATTTACGAATATTACTGTTTGCTTAATATGTATGATATATTTATTTCGCTTGGGTTTATCGAGCAACGTGAAAAGAGGTGCGCATATAAATATAGCGTTAATCACCCTAAATTCCAAAATACAGAAGAAGAGAATACCTATTATTTTCAAAAAGATGATTTAGAGGTAATTTTGTATTATCAACCAGTGATTTATTCATATTCTAGCGCTTACAATAATGATATAACTTTGTTTAGAACAGATAAGCAATACTATACCCCCGATTTTATTATAAAAAAAATCATAAAAGGTGAAGTTACCTATGGAATATTAGATTCAAAATGGAGAAATAGGAATTCATTAATAAAAAAAGGCGCTGAAGGTGGTTTTCAAGATTCTGTATATAAATATTTATATTCTGTAGTTGATAGTAAAAACCTTAGGAGTGTTGAATTTTTTTGGATTTTACAAGGTAAGAATGATAATGAAGTTAAGCCAACTTTATATAATAGAAGTGGAATAATTAGTAGAAAACAGGATATTTCATTTAGAAATCACAGCGGAATAGTGCGTCTGACACCAGAATCTGGAATTCAGGAGTTGAAGCAAATTATTCGGACATTTGTTAGTTTGGATAAGTAAGCTATATTATAGCTTGACAAAAATTAATGCTAATGTATAATATAAGTAGAAAGAAGTCCAATATCATTCTCTGCTACAGAGAATTAAAACTTTAGTAGAATAATTGTATATTAATATGTAAGAATGCATATTTTATAGTAACTGGGTGCAACTCTCGGTTTCTCCGCTGCGGAGAGTTTAAACATGAGCAGAAAAAAATAAAGTTGCTAGAAAGCTCTGATGTAATCAGAGCTTTTTCTATTTGCGTGGGAACGAGGATAATAGATGTACAGTGCTATTGAGTTACATGAGGTAGAAGAAAAACCAAGAATTAGCGATATTACTATGGCTGTATTACAACAGTATTATGAAATTTATCTGATGCCATTTATATTTGAATATACGGTTACATATGAAAATGGAAGTGAAAAGATGTTACAGTTGAGATTTGATGAAGATAATTTTTGTCATCTTCTGGGTGTTGAATCAATTGCAAAAAAAGCAGTGAAATTTTCAATGTTAGCAGAGTATAGAGGGAAAAAGGGATGGGATAATGTAAAGAATGGGGTAATAACTTTTGCTTGTTTGAAAAAATTAAATCAAAGACAGTTTAAAAATGTAAAGGCTAAATATGTGTATTTTTACTTAATGCCAAATATGATTAGCAATCCATTGGCGATTAATTATAAGAGAGATTTGGTCGACCCTGAAACAAACATTGAATGTGAAATTATGTTTTACAGTTATTGTGAGAATGCTGTGATACATCTAGGGATAGAATATAGTGAAGATAAAGGCTACTATATTGCAAGATCTTTTTTTGTCGAGAAATTATCAAATGACAATCCAGTTGATAACTATATAAAAAATCAAGAAAATATTTCGGCAGATCTTAAAGCAAAGGTAATCATGCTTTAACTCAATATGTGCTTTACGGTTGCTATAGGTAAAAAACACGTAACTAACACTCTACTCAAAGAATCCAGCATTCATGCGGTTCTACAGTTCTCAAACAGCTATCAAAGAGATAAGAAAAGAATTTTTACAACCCCGAAAAACCCAGTGTTTTCGGGGTTTTCTTCATTTTATGGTTCAACTAAAATGGTTAAAAATCAACCTGTAATACACACACAATACACATGTAATACACAAGAAAATATGATTTTTTACTTTACTAAATCCTACAATGCTTGCTTCCGATAATTTGTATTTATTATTGTAAATACTAGTAATATATGATAATATATTATCGGATTTTGTAAGTTAAATACATAAAAGGAGAATAAAAATGTGGGAAAAGAGATAACCAAGGAAGAAGTAATTACTCATAAGAAGAAGGCTATTTCTAAATTGAACAGAACATTTGAAGCACTATTAAATAGTCCAAATCCAAAGCATCATAAGAAAGCAGATTTGGTTGCATATTGGATTGAAACATATAGTCATTACTTACTTAATGAAGAAAGATTTGACTATACTAGAGTTTTAAAATTCAACCGAGGTGACATAGTTAGTATAAACTTTGGATTTAATGTTGCCAGTGAACAAGGTGGTCTACATTATGCTATTGTACTTGATAATGATAATAAACATACATCACCGGTTATAACTGTTCTACCATTGTCATCAGGAACTGAAACGGATGTTCATGAAAGGGATGTGTACTTAGGTAATGAATTATATGAAAAACTTAAGCAAAAACACAATTCATTATCCCAAAAAATCAAAAGCGAACGTGATGAAGTATTACAGTTATTAGTGGGTTTACAAAAATCAATCACATTGATAGGAAAAGAGAACATAACTGGGCAGGAAGCATATAATAATTTAGAAGTATTAATTAATGAGACAAAAGAAAAGAAAGCAAACTTAGACAAAGAGTATGAAATTTTTCTAAGATATGAAAGAGAAATCAATAAACTAAAATCAGGAAGTATTGCTTTAATGGAGCAGATTACAACAATCAGTAAAATGCGTATTTATACACCAAAAAACAGTATGGATTTACTATATGGAATTAAGTTCTCAAACCCTGCTATGAATAAAATAAATGATAATATTAAAAAACTATTTTTGTATGAAAATAAATGTTGACTAGATGGCATATACTATAGTATAATAATCTAGCAGTAAGAAAAAAACAGCGCCTATAGGGCATAAAAAAAGACAGATTATTATGTGAAGACTCCATAGAAATATGGAGTCTTTTACGTTATTAAAAATATAGATTAAGTAGAGTATATTATATTTTGTTTATTGCAACCAGTAATTCATCAATTTCAATGTGGGTGTAAACCTGTTGTGTAACACCCTGACCCTTATGACCTACAATCTTTTTAATCATTCTTTCATCTACTCCGGCAACTGTTAAAAGTGAAACACAGGTGTGCCGGGTATCATGTGGTCTATGGTTCATGTTCATTTGTTCAATGAACGGTGTCCAATAACTATCATAGTAATTTCTATATTCAAAATGCTGACTATCAGGTGTTGAAAGAAGATAGTCACAATTATTTTTGTTCATCCAATCTTTGAAATAGGGTAAAATTTTATCGGCGATGGGAACTTTTCGTATTCCTGATTCTGTTTTGGATGCAATTACATCAAACCATTTTTCATTTAAGTTGATATTTTCTTTCTTTAGATCAAGGAGTTCTCCAATTCTTACACCTGAATAAATTAGCATTAAGATAATTTGAATGTATTCAGATGTAGTACTCCATTTCCAAACAGCCTGTACTTCCTTTTTTGTGAATGGCTTTCTATCAAAGGCATTCGGATTACCTGCTTTATTGATATTAACGTATTGAACAAGGTCACGTTCTTTGGATATAATTTCATGCATTATCGCGTAATCAAATAATTGACCAAACAAGACCTTTAGTTTACGTAAGGTCGGGAAGTTCTTACCAGATTCATCTACTACTTTTTGCAAATGACTAAGCTTAATATCAACAAAGTTCATATTTTTTACGGAATCACATAGAAGATAGGATGCTTTATATCCATTAATATTTGATTTGGATATTTCTTGGAACTTCTTTTCTGACCATTTATCATATATTTCTGAAAAGGTGATGGTTGCAGCATGAAGATTATAGGGATCTTTGTTATAATCAGCTAAAGCCTGTAAGGCTTCTTCGCGTTTAGTATAATATCCAATAGTAATATATTTTTGTTTTATTTTTTCACCCTTTTCATCAAATTCCCATCCGTCAGTTTTTCTTGCTCTCCAAGGGTTTCTTCTTTTGCCGGGTAATTTATGGACTGAACCATATCCATTAGGTAATTTCATAACATTTTCCTTTCTTAAAAATGGGTGCATTTTATAAAGGAATATGCTATACTAATGGTGTCTTGAAGAGTATCGCATATCCTTTATTAGGTTTATGGGTTACATCTATAAAAATCCGTTCCAGTGCTGCTACACTGGGGCGGTTTTTTAGCTTTATTGACTATGCTTTCCGTCACTTATGTATTTTGTAATTCTTAAATCAACATTTTCTTTGATGATACTTTCAAGAGAGTTCATTTCATCATCTGAAATGAAAATATCTTGCCCAGATTCTTTTATGTGTATTACCCATTTATCATTATAAGGGTTTTCACTCACTTCATACCCCAATCCTAAAAGGTAATTGAAAAATGTAACTCTTTCACTTAAGGATTGTAAAGGAGATATGCCTAATAAATCAGAAATGTCTATTTCTAAGGCGGTGGCAATTTTCTTCAAGGTGTCCATTTGAGGGGAGTTTTTATCATTCTCAAATTGTCCTATCATTTGTTGAGTAACATCTAATCTTTTGCCAAGTTCGGCTTGTGTTAACCCTTTTTGCTTTCTAAACTTTTTTATATTTGTTCCTACACTCATTCTTATACACCATCCTTTTCATTGATAGCATATCATAAACAAAAGAAAAATAAAAGAAATTTCTTGTAAAAAAGCGTTGACACAATATATAACTTGTAATACAATTAAAACACAAGTTATTTCTTGTGTCAATATGAAAATGATAAAATCAAGAAAGGGGATAAGCAGAATGAAAATCAATAAAAGAAAATTACAAATTGCAATGGCTAACGCTTGCCTTAACATGGATGACTTAGCAGCTTTAGCAGAGATTTCAAGGGTTTCTATTTCTAAGTATCTTTCGGGCTTAAGAACTCCAAAACCTAAGACACTTGGTAAAATTGCAAAAGCTTTAAAAGTACCTGTTGAAAATCTTATTGATATGGAAAGTGAGGTTTAAAGGACTATGAACAAATTAACTGTTGCACAAACTGCTCGCCTGATGAATAAATCAGAACAGTTTATAAGAGTTGGTTTACAAAGGGGAATACTTCCCTTTGGCTATGCAGTAAAGACAAGCACTAAATGGAATTACTATATTTCTATATCAAAGTTTACGAATCAACAGGTATTGATGTAGTTTAGTGGGGGTAGTGTTAATGAGATATCGTATTGAATATGCTGACGGTAGACGTTGCAGCGTTGCCATTAGTCGAAATGATTTATTAAATCAGTTAAGAACTTCAAGTAGTAAAATTTCAGATATCAGAAAGCTATATAAAAGCGGTGTTTCTGATTCTGTTATGGCAACTTATAAGCAATACATAAAGTTGTAAGTAGGTATTTAAGCAAAGAATATATAAGTGTTCGCACCGCTTATACATTTTAGATGTAACCCAAGACAACCAAACCAATGGTATATGCTAAAAATAAAAAATTTAAAAGAAAGGTGGTGATATACAATGCGAACTGTAGAAAATATTGGAAAGATTATTTTTAATGATGAGTACTGGAAGGGTGGCAATAATGGCAATTTCAAAGCACCTTATAATAGCAGTGAACCCAAACCATTTGATCAGGCAAAACAATATAGATATATATGTGGAGTAATTCAACAGCATGTGATAATGGTTGACTATGACAATGAAGAAGCATTTGAATGTAGGCTTAAAATTGCAAAAGACCAAGGGCAAAACTGTATTGTTGTAAGATCACCAAATAAAGGTGGTCATTTTTACTGGTTCAATAAACAACAGATACCAGTTAAGAATAATTCGGGCAACAAGACAGTGTTGACACTTTCTCCTGTAGATTATAAAGCGGGAATTAGGAAGGTAGCAAATACTGGAGAAGTAAAAAGGTCGAAATGTGCCGGAAGTCTGTCAACAGAATCAGGGGAATTACGTGAAATTCTATATTGCAGTATTAAAGAAGATAATACACTTGATGAAATTCCATTCTATGATCTTCCTTTAAACACTGGGGAAAAGTTTGATTTTTTGGGTATGGGGGAAGGTGATGGACGACAGGATGGACTTTTCACCTACATGAATCCTGTTAAGGGTGCCGGATATTCCTATGAACAGTTTAGAGTAGTTGCTGAAATCATTGAACAATATGTTTTTTCAATACCTTTGAGTGAAGAATTTGAAAATGCTGTACGTAGGGAAGCATGGGACACATTAACAGCTTGTAATGATTCGCTTTTCTTCAAGGGTACAGTGTTCCTATTTAACAAGTTTGGGGATTATCTCATGGAAAAGTACCATGTAAAGAAAATCAATGGTTATATGCACTCATATAAAGACGGTGTGTATATTCCAGGGTATGAGCCAATAGAAAAGTTGATACTTGATGAAATTCCATCTTTGACTAAGACAAAAAGAAATGAGGTCTTGGACTATTTGAGAATCAGAGCAGAAGAAAGACCGACGGCGGACTTGCACTTGATAGCTTTTAATAATGGTATTTACAATCTTTATACCGGACAGTTAGAACCATTCAATCCGCAGCACATAATTACAAACAAAATATCATGGAATTATAACCCTGATGCAAAATCAGAGTTAGTGGATAGTGTACTTGATAAATTATCATGCGGTGATAAAGAAATACGGTATGCGTTGGAAGAAGTGGCAGGTGCTTGCCTATATCGGTCTGCTTCACTTGGTGGCGGTATGGCTGCTATCTTGGTGGGGGATAAACATAATGAAAAAAGTACCTATATTTATATGGTGGAAAGTATGCTTGGTAAAGAAAACTATTCCGCTGCTGACATGGGGGCATTAGGGAATAGGTTCATTACTATTACGCTATACGGAAAACTTGCAAACATAGGTGATGATATATCAAACGGATATATTGCAGATGCATCTATATTTAAAAAATTGGTTACTGGTGAGGAAGTTCAGGCAGAAGAAAAGGGTAAACCTGCAATTAATTTTGTATCATATGCAATGCACATTTATTCTGCAAATGACATACCGCACATGAAAGACACTACAGGGGCAGTACTTAGAAGATTATTATTGATTCCTTTGAATGGGAAGTTTACAAAAGACACCCCTGACTATGACCCATTTATCAAGTACAAACTGGGACAGGCTGAACATATGGAATATTTTATTCATCTTGCCATATGTGGATTACATGATGTACTTGATAATAAAAGCTTTACAGTTCCCGCAAAAGCAGAGCAGCAGAAAATAAGTTATGAAGTGGAAAACAACCAGGTGTTAGCATTTATCGAAGATGTTGGAACAGAAAGTATTATTAATGAACCGACAGCAGACGTATATAAAAGGTATCAACTATTTTGTGCTGATAATGGATTTCAACCGGGAAGTAATTTGACCTTTTCAAAGAATGTTAACCGTACTTTGGGAACAAAAATTATAACAGGGCATATCGGAACAGGTAAAAACAGAAAATCGGTCAAGATGTTCTCTGAATAATGGCATTGTTGGTACTGTAATGGCACTATAAACAATTGGGTTTGAAGGTGGTAAAAATAAGTTGTGGTACTGTTGGTACTGTAATAAGTAACTTCTTTATAGAAAAAATAAAAAATTAATTTTTTTAATATAATTTTTTTAGATATAAAGTAATATATTTTACCCCTTTGAATAGTACCAACCGAACCACCAGTAGAAAGGATAGGTAAAAAATATGGAATGGTGTCCAATAGTAAAGGAAGGGTGTAAAACAGATTGCACATGGTTTGCAGAAGGTGAGTGTGCATTTGCAAAACTGCATTACATTTCCAATAGTTTAGAGGAAATAAGAGAAAGTATTGATTCATTGGAAAAAACAATTGAAAATAAAGAATTTTAAGGGAAGGGTCAGGTGACAGGATATGAAAAAAGAACTAAAAAGTAAAATTGAATCAGTATGTGGAGCAGTTAACCAGATTTTTGATAATAAGACTGCAAAAAAATTAATCTTAGATTTTGCAACAGCAGTTGCAGAAGCACCCAATGAGGAATTAGCACAGGAAGTAGTTGATATGGTTATTAATTCTGTGAATCAAGTGTTGGACAAGTCTAAGCCTATACTTAAGATTATGCCGGGACGACTTCATATGAGTGAGGAAGTATTAAAATACGCAACAGATCAAGAAGTATTACAGTTACAAGAGATTTGCAAAAATATCAATGAAAGGGTAAAGGGCACGACAAACGCATGAAAAAATAAATAGTGAAGAAAAGAAAGAAACATGATACAATCAAGCCCAAAAGGGGCTGATAAAAATGAAAACAATATTAGAATATGTAAGTACGGTTACAGACCACAGGCAGCAACACAAAGTACTGCACAAAATGATGGACATTATTATGCTGGTATTTTTTGCATCACTGGCCTATGCGGATGACTGGGTGGAAATTGAAGTATTTGGAAAAGAGCACGAAGAATTCTTAAGGAGATATCTGGAACTTCCCAATGGAATACCCTCTCATGATACTATCCAACGCGTGTTTGCGATGGTATCACCGGAATTTCTGGAAATCTTTCAAAGTGAATAGAATGAGATGTTAAACAAGGCAGAGGGAGGGAAACTCAGGAAAATCCTTGCAATTGACGGAAAAACCCAGCGTGGAAATTCGAATAAAAACCAGAAAGCGAATCACATCGTAAGTGCAGTGGATGAAAAGGGGTTTTGTCTGGGACAAACACGAGTGGAAGAAAAAACGAACGAGATTAAGGCCATCCCAGAACTGTTGGAGCGTTTAAACATAAAAGGAACCATTATTACAACAGATGCAATGGGGACACAAATTGAAATCGTAAAAAAGATTCGTCAGAAGCGAGCAGATTATGTGCTGGCTTTAAAGCGAAATCAGGGAATGCTGTATGAGGATGTGAGCCTTTATTTTAAGGATATACAAATGAAAGAAAGCTGTGAATATAGAAAGACAGTAGAAAAGGCAAGAGGAAGAATTGAAAAACGGGAATACTGGCAAACGGATGACATAGCATGGATGAAGAAGGGAAAAAAGGATTGGAGCGGTCTTAAAACGATTGCAATGACTCGAAACACCATAGAAGAGAATGGTTTAAAAACAGTGGAAGAACGATACTATATCAGCAGTTTGGAAAAAGATGTGAAAGAGGTGTCGCGAGCCATTCGTGGGCATTGGATGGTAGAAAGTTATCACTGGCATTTGGATGTAACATTTCGGGAAGACGGAAATCGTACCTTGGAAAAACAGGCGTCCGATCATTTAAATATAATCCGGAAGATGGCATTGAATATCCTAAAGGTCTATGAGGTAGGAAGCAGGCCACTTAGTATCAAGAAGAAACGGTTTGCGATTGGGACAAATCCAGAAAAACATTTGGAACGAATCTTAGAACTATAAAATAAAAAGGGAACCAGCATTTTTTATTGGAGTTACAGTTTCATGCGTTTGTCGTGGGGTAAAGGGTGAATAAGGTTGACAGCAAAAACAGATGATGTACTGTTTAATATTTCCGACACCCTAAAAAGGGGCAAATGAATATAGTCAGATTTGTCAGTCCCTAAAAAGGAAAGGCAGGTGAGAAGTTGGTGAATAAGAATACAGAGAATTTGAAAGAGTTAAGAGATATTATTGGGTTTGAACAATTTAAAGTAGTTACTAAACTTATGCCGGGGAAGCTTTTACATATTTCTGATTGGGGTGGCTTTATATCGAAAGAAGAACGTGATGCAGCAATTCGTAAAGACCTTTATCATAATATGGGTATACCGGAAATTGCAAATAAATATGGTCTTGGTATTCATGCCATATACAAGATTACAGAACATAAGAAATAAAACCATCAAGTATATGAAAATAACCGTCATATGACCATTATATAAAGTCAGATACGGTTATTTTTATGTGCTTACGGTTGGTTGATTTTTTGGTTTTAGAAATTTCTTAAGAAAATACTAAATATTGTATATAAGCTTGATTTGCTATCTATATGAGGTATAATTGAGAAAAAATTGAGAAAGGCAGGTGGGCATATTGGCAAAATTAACTGATAAACAACAAAGGTTTGTAGATGAATACCTGATTGACCTGAACGCAACACAGGCTGCTATTCGTGCGGGATATTCAGTAAATAATGCTGATGAAATAGGCTCTGAATTGCTAGGGAAAACTAGAGTTTTAGAAGCGGTATCTAAAGCAATGGCAGAGAGGTCAAAACGAACTGGTGTAACTGTTGATAGAATCGTACTTGAACTTGCTAAAATTGCATTCATTAAAATGACAGATGTTGTTGATTCAAAAGGCAGAATAAAGGAGACTGCAACAGATGATGATTTATCCTGTATTGAATATATCAGATACAAACAATTAGATTCTGATACAAGTTCGTTAGAGGAAAGGGAAGTGAAAATTGCATCCAAGGTTAAGGCCCTTGAATTACTAGGTAAGCACTTAGGGATGTGGAATGATAAGCTTAATGTAAGCGTAACACTTCCTGTTGTCATATCCGGGGATGATCAACTTGAAGACTAAAAGAAGGTAGGTGAAAATTATGAATGGTTTAATTGAAAACAAAAAGAATCCTAAAACATGGGGGATAACACAGCAAGAAATGAACTTTGCAGATGAGTATGTAATGTTATACTTTCACTCTCCATCAATTTATGCGGGAATGGGTGTGGATGCTGCAAAAAATGCCGGGTATGAAATACCTGTAGATGACAATAAAGCGGATGTCCTTTAAAAATCCCTGCTAGTAAAGAAGGAAATTAAGAACTACATAAATTTTGAGATTGCACGATTTAGAGATATTTTATCGGGTGAACAAAGAAGAAACCTTTGGAGGTATATTTCTGATTTTTCAGGTGGTACACCTGAAGCTGGTACTACATCTGATGATTATGGTAGCATAATCAGACACTAGAAAGGAATTGTGAAAATAGTATGGAAGAAAAATTATATGAAACTTGTGCAAAACAGGTAGTGGTATTATTACGGGATTATAGGGTTGAACTTGATAATATAAAAGAAAGTACCCAAAAGGTAAAAGCTGATCCAAGGTATACGGAGTTAGGGAAAAAACAACTACTTACTGGTTTAGTAAAAGAATTAAAAGATTTGAATGAATCGACAACAGAGGCATTGAAAAAAATTATCTTAACCTTTTGTGACAAATACAAAGTGACTTTCAGTGATGATAAAGGTCAACATCAAACAGAAATAGCTAATGCATTAAAGATTATTGATATGTGCGGTATGAATCTTAGTGTTGAACTGCTTCAAAGCACTATTGAACCATTGAAATCATCATACAAGTCGTTAAAAATGATTCGTGGTGTATTGGAAGCTAAGGATAGTAATCCAATGTTACCAGAACATTATGATATGGAAATATTTAATATGTTAGATGGTTATATGGGTTCAAGTGTAAGTATTGAAGATTATACCAATTTCTTTGACAGGATAAAAGAAATTTTGAATTATCCAGTGATATTTGATTCTGGTATTGGTGCAATAATATATGGGGGGAGCGAGATGGTACAAATAAATGATACTACACCTTACAATGTGTTATGTCTTGGTGATAACATGATGAATGTTGGCAAAATGTATGAAGTGTTATCCCAAGAATATTTACTTGTATTTGAAAAATAAGGCTTATGATTAAAGGTGCATTATATTATTGCACCTTTATTTTTGAAAGTGAGGTAAGGTGAAGGTGCCAGATATTGAAAAGTTATTCAAAGATTTAACCGAAGTTACTATAGAAAAAAAGCAGATTGTAGAAAAGGAACAAGAACTAAAATCGGAGCTTATCAAAATTATGGAAGCAGATAAGATTAATCTTCTAGAGAATGCCCGGATAAAAATAAATTACGTGAAGTCGTTCAATAGATGCACTGTAAATTCAGAACTGCTAAAAAGGGACTACCCAGAAGTGGCAAAGATATGTATGAAAACAACTTTTATTGATCCATTTTTGAAAGTAAAGGTGATTTAGTGATGAATGAGCAACTTAAAGTGGAGTATTTGTTGAATGACATTACGATTATCAGAAACATGAGCCAGTTCGAACTTGCAGCCCTGTTACTAGATGAAGGGGTTTTACTGTTGAGTGTGAACAACGATAAAATTTGTCATATAAGGAAAAGAAAACGTAAGAAGTAAAATCCATTGTATGTGTATTTGGAATAGTTATATGAGCGTTATATGAGAAAAGAAAGGGTGAAAATAATGAATGAAAAGCAGAATATAAAAATATTTAGTGATTTATGTAGGGACTGTATGGAACAGAATAAAAAGTTAATAGATTATGTAGAAGGTTCAAAGGATATTGAAAAAGTTCAAATAGGTAAGGCAATCAGAATATTAAAAAGACTAAGAAAGTCATTGTTGGAACTACAGAAAGAAGATTCTAAGCTTACAAAATACATAGGTGATCCGGTACAGTACCAGTTAATATTAAAGCCTTATAAGGAATTGTTAGAAGGGATTAAAGAAGAAATTAACGTATTAGTGAAAGGAAAATTTAATGAACCAGAACATTGAAGTAATTAATAAAAATTTGTGGGCAGTAAATCAAGAATATGTAAGACAGGGCTTTATCAAAGAACTTTCTATTTTGCCCGGAAGTAATCCAGAATCAAAAGATGCAAGTCTTTCCAACGACGGAAAACTTATTTTGAATAAGTCTTCTCCAATGTATGATACTTTAAGTAAATTTGTACCTAGGGTTATGGATATGGCAGATGACATATTACAAGATACATATGAAAAGATGAAAAAGATTCAAACTCCTGACAATTATGAAAAACTTTATCTTAGTGTATTGGGGTGGGAAATAAAAAGACGGCATGTAAGGGCTGAATATTTGGATAGCTTACACAAAGCAAATTATAAAGATAGATTGAAAAATATAATTATAAATTGGATTAGAAGGAAGGTGAACCAATATGTCATCAATAAGAACGGCAATTGAATTATATGATGCTTTTTCAACTCCTATGATGTCAATTGTAAATGCTGTTAGTTTGGGTATGTCTGCAATTACAGAGCTACAATCAACAATGAATGAATCTGTATCATTTGATGTTGCTGATACTGCTAGAGAACAAATGAATCAAGTAACTGCAGCTATTGAAGAAGCAAGGGCAAAACTTGCTGAACCTGTCACACATGAAAATACCTCCCTTACGTGGGATTCTCCAACAATGGATACATTTACAACATCTGGTATTGAACGTTTTCAGCAGGAGCTTCAAAGTGCAAATTCCATAATGGAATCACTGAATACTACACAAATGAAGATTGCAACCCAAGCTCAAAGAACAGAAATTTTTCCACAAAATATGATTAGCGATATGACTGATATGCAAAGTCATATACAAGCTATTCAGCAAAAAATACAACAATTGGAAAATAATCCAATGAATATGGGGGTTACCGGAGCTAATAACGAACTTGAACGTTTGCGGTCACAGTTAAGCCAGGCATTAGGGGAACAGAATCAACTTAACACTGCAATGAACAATATGGATGTAGGTAGTGCAAATGAAGCTTATATGAGGTTATCCCAAACGATTGCTACTACAGAAAGGTATATCAGGGATAACACGGATGAACAGGGGCGGTTTAATCAAGCAGTTCAAAACTGTTATTCGCAGACAATGAAAGTATCAGATGGTTTTGCGGGATGGCAAAGAGCGATTATTGTAGCTAATCAAGCAATGGGGTTAATAAAAAGTACGCTTAGTAGTATTGGGGTCATGGATATGAGTGGTGCATTTAATCGGTTAGATACTATGAATCGATTTGAAAAAACCATTACTATTATGACTGGTGATGCCCATCTTGCAAATGCAGCTTTGTCACAATTAAGGGAAACAACTCTTGGTACTGCTTATGGGTTGGATGTTGCTGCAAAATCCACACAAGGTTTCATGACACGTGGTATGTCTTTGGGGGCAGCAACAAATCAAGTACGTGTGTGGGCTGATGCAGTTAGTTTTTATGGCGAGGGTACAAATGCACAGTTAGAAAGTGTAGTGGATGCAATTGGTAAGATGTATAGTAAGGGTAAAGTCGAAGCAGATCAGCTTGACAGGCTTTTTGATGCAGGTATTGGAGCAGCAGAAATTTATGCTAATGCGGTAGGTGAATCGGTAAGTGCGGTCAAGGAAGACTTGAGTGCAGGTACTATATCTGCATACAAATTCATTGATGTTGTAAGTCAGGCTATGGATTCGGGTATATCAGCAGGTGCAGCAAAAGATGCAGGTAGTACATGGGCAACTACTTTTGCTAATATGCATGCAGTAATTACAAGAGGATGGACAAGTATAATTACAGGGTTGGATGCTGCATTAGCTTCTCATGGGTTACCAAGTTCTATGGAAATGGTATCATCTTTTGGAAATAAAATGGAAAGCGTACTTAATTCAGTTGGTAATGCAATGAATTTTTTAGTAGATGTCACCATGAATGTGTACGACATTATGAGTACAGTCAGTGGTTTCATAGCTGATAATTGGTCAATAATAGAACCACTAATTATTGGAGTAGTGACGGCAATGAGTTTATATACAGCAGCATTAATTGCTAACAATATAGTACAGGGTATAAGCAATGTACAAAAAGCCTTTGCAGCGGTTGCAGAATATAAAAATGCTAAAGCTATTTTAGCAAATTCCGCAGCTTATACGGCTGAAACAGTGGCTACGGCATCCGCAACAGTGGCACAAGCGTCATTTAACACTGCTTTAGCAGCGTGTCCTATAACATGGATCATAGTGGGAATCATTGCAATTATTGCAATCTTTTATGCAGCTGTTGCAGCGGTAAATCATTTTGCCGGAACTTCTGTTTCTGCCACTGGTTTGATTGCGGGGGTTATTGCACTCGCAGGTGCTGCTATATGGAATACAATACTGGGTGTAATTAATTTCATCATTGGAATTGGTGTTGAACTTTATAATCTAATTGCTACATTTGCAAATTTCTTTGCTAACGTCTTTAATGACCCAGTTGGTGCTATTTTGAACTTGTTCAGTGGAATGTTTGATTTTATCCTTGGTATTGTTCAGGATGCTGCAAAGTTAATTGACACTATACTAGGAACAGATATGGCAAGTGCGGTTGAAGGATTTAGGAATGACTTTGCAGATGCCGTTAATGATATTATTGGTGATCAGACGGTTGTAATGGAAAAGCTTGATGCTTCTGATTATCAATTTGATGGTATTGATTACGGTGATGCTTGGGATGCAGGGTATTCGTTTGGTGAAGGCATTGATGAAAAAATTTCTAACTTTGAACTATCCGATATATTTGGTAAAAATGATATTTCAAATCCAGACATTGACGCTTCTAACATGGCAACTGATATCAGTGGTATAGCAGGAGACACCAAAGATGTAAAAGATTCCTTAGATATCAGTCAGGAAGATTTAAAATATATGCGTGATATGGCAGAACGTGATGCAGTCAATAGGTACACAACAGCAGAAATTAAGGTTGATATGACAAATAACAATACTGTCAGTTCATCAATGGATTTGGATGGAATGATTCATGAACTTGCAGTAGGGGTCAATGAAGCTATGGATAAGGCAGCGGAAAGGGGGTAATAAATAACATTTCCTAATTTGTAGAAAGCCTTTGATTGTCATTCAAGGGCTTTCCATTATACCTAAAAAATGATAGTATAAAAAGTGTAGTATAAAAAATGATAGTATAAAAAGTGAGGGTGAAGTGATAAGTGGTTTATATTCCTGATGAATGGTTCAATAATCCGCAGAATAAAGATGCAGTTTTTGAATTGCTTGGAAATAATACCGATGTGATACATGAGAATCAAAGTGAAGTAAAAATACAGATATTGACCAGATTAAAAGATTTAGGTGAAACAATAATACTTGAACATTATGAAAAAAATGAAATAGCGTTTGATTCTTAACACCGTCATATAAGGCGGTGTTTTTGTTTACCAAAGAAATAATCAAGTAATCAATTTTAGTGGTTATATAAACATTATATGAGTTTTAGAAAGGTTAGGGACGAAATTCGTCTGCAACTCATTTTTTAAATCTTTCATTGAAATCTGAAAGAAATCAACCCCGCTAATAAAGTGTTCCCTATTGCATTTAAAATTCCGACTTGGAATCAAATTCAAGAACTTGCTCAATCCAAGCTGCAATAATTCTTTTCATTGATTTTTAGTCACCTTTCTTAGTATAAGTATTAGTTCAAAGTAAAGAAATTACAATATATAGACTTTAAACCTAAATTCTAATACAAATTATTGTATGCTTGCATTAATATGTTATATGGGGTTTATATGAGTTGTCAGATATGAAAGAATATGGTAATATAATGTCATGGAATAATCGTGTTGCAGGGTGTGTTGACCTCATTCTTTCAGGATGGGGGTGATGCCTATGAAAAATCAAAATAATTTTGATTTTAAGGATTTATTGTCCTTTGGTCTTTTCCTTTTGGCATTACTTACATTCGTTTTTACGTTTTGTAAGTAGCTATACATAGCAAAAACCACCCTGGTATACTTGGCGGTTACTGGGTGGCTTTGCTATCTCTTTAACAGGTCAACCACCTTGTGGACGGTTGTTCCTTTTTCTAACCTAAGAATACCACATTTGAATGTGGTTTGTAAAGAGGGAGTGTGATAATTCAATGTTCAAAGAAGAACTAAAACAGATCATGGTTGATTTAAAACTTAGTCAAACAAAACTTTCTGAACTTACTGGGATTGGTAAAAGTTCAATAAGTCAGTATCTTTCAGGAAAGAATGTACCTACAGAATCAAGACAGCGTGAGATAGCAGAATCACTTGGACTTAACGCAAATTATTTTCTTGAAGAATCGGACAATCAAGAACAGGTTAATTATACCCCAATTAAAAAGCTACAACCGGAACAGGCGGGTAAGTTAATGGGCATTTCAAAAGATACTGTTAGAAAAGGGTTACAGGATGGTATTTTCCCTTGGGGATATGCAGTAAAAACTTCGCCTAAAAGATGGACTTACTTCATCAATGCACAGAAATTTGATGAAATTGAAAGAATAAATATAGAAACAAAGGACGAGTAAATAAGAGTTAAAATTATAATTAAGCATTTAATGGAGAATGAATTTTAATAGTCAATCATATTTAATAGACGTAAGTGAATAATACTCTTGTAATACACAATGGGTTACACAAGTACTGATTTTACTGTCAATGAAACTATCAAAGAGATAATAAGCAGGTATATTCAAACCCTTGTAAATACTACATTTGCAAGGGTTTTTTCTTTACTCTTAACCAGTTTTATGAGAGGAGAAAAACTGACTGACAGTGCTATTAACGGTACAATTAAAGGTGCTTCAAGAGTAACTGGATATAATGGAAATGCTAATAGTTATAATGAGATTATGGTACAAGTGCTGTTATAAATAGTGAGGGCATGACATTCTATACACTTGGGATGGTACGAAAGGTGGCAAAGCTCAACTGTATGTTGATGATATGTCAAAGCCTAATAATACTACGATCGCTAAATTTGACGATGTAAATACTCCGAAATATAATCTTTATATTGGTACATTAGCAGAAGTTGCAGGTCCTAAGTTTTTAAGTGATTTACATGAATTTATAGTGAGTTCAGTCGTACAAAAAGTAATTGCTTTAAAAGTGGTCCTAGAAGTTAAAGAACAACTCCAGTTAAGCATAGATGAGGAATTCAGCGTCCGGCATGTTCGATTGAGTGTCTTTTGTTAACGATGTAGTAACCATTGCCTATATAAAAGAGGTAATAGTATGATATAATAATTCATATACATGGAGGATTATTTATGGATTTTATTATGTTAGCTATAGTAATTTATGCAGGTGTTATTTTATATCTGGATATATTTAAGTGGGATTGGCTTTCAAAACATCAGCATAGAAAGTTATTTAGTATGTATGATTGGATTGAAGATAAGTGGGGAGATAAAGGTGTACGTATAACAATTGGAGCCACTATGATAGCCGTTATAGTATTTTTTATAACGGATTTGATATAAAGTAAAAAAAGAAATAAGCATCCTTCGGGGGTGCTTTTTTCATACACGAAACCACTCGAAAGAGGTGAGCCTGATTGGCGGACTCAAAAATATAATTGATATTAAATACGAGGTATGAATACTGGATATCCAAGCACTCATACCTCAAATGTATTATAGAAAGCTAATTTACAGAAATTATTTTACTCACTCTTCTCATGTCATATTACTGAACTATAACACATCTTACCAATTCTAAGTAGTCTCCTTCTGAGACAGATATATAATTATTTCCAGTATAATTGTTATTTGAAAGTATATCATCATGTCGACTATCACTATAAATACAGTAATAACCAGAGTCCGTTCCAGAAGCCAGTTTATATTCTCCAGCAGGGATATCTACTCCAACTTTGTATTGTCCTTCTTCATAAATTGTCATAGTGTCTAGTAGTGACGGTTCTGATGTAGGGGTAGGTGTACTGGTAGGCGCTAAAGTAGCGGTTGGTAATGGTGTTGATGAAGTTTCAGTTTCATTAGCGGATTTATTTTGATTTAATATGTCTCGGGATGTTTTAATTTCACTAGATTCCCACCCAGTCAGCAAAACAATTAATATTGTAATTAGGTAAGTTTTGTGTGGAAAAATTGAAAGAAATGGTATAATAAGATTTAGAGAATCAATTATATTTAAGAATTAGGCAGGTGTATGATGAAGATTGAAAGATTACTTGCAATAACGAACTATTTACTCTCAAATAAAAGAGTAACTGCTCAGATGCTGTCAATGCGATTTAATGTATCTACAAGAACTGTGATGAGAGATATTAACACTCTCTCTTTAGCAGGAATACCTGTCGTTACGTATTATGGATCAGATGGTGGATATGAAATACTTGATTCATTCAAGTTGGATCGGCAATTGGTAGGAGAAAAACAATTTTCATATGTTATTACTGCCTTACAAGGGTTACAAACCGCATTTGATAATGATGAGTTGAATGATACATTGGAAAAGATGCAAGCGATTGCGCCAGAGGGAACTGGTGAAATTTTATTAGATTTTGGAGTCTTAAGGGAAAATAATAATACGAATGACAAATTGATTCTTTTACAAAGAGCTATTAACATTCGACAAAAAGTTATATTTTCATATACAAATGCAGATAATGAAGAAAAAGACCATGAGGTTGAGCCGGTTGCAACGATGTATAAGTGGTATAATTGGTATCTACTATGTTATTGTCCTAAATATGAACTATAGTCAAGTAAGTAGACACGATTATTAGAAAAAACTTTCTGGAAACAGTTACTAAGCTTGATTCCAGAAGAGTTCCTCCTTTTCATTGGGTGTTAGCATTCCAAGAGAACTGTGTGGTCTTCTGGAGTTATAGAAACCTTCAATATACTCAAATACAGATAGCTGCAGCTCCTGTAAAGAGTAATAGGTTTTTCGGTTGGTTTCTTCTTTTTTCAAATATTTGAAGAAACATTCACAGCAGGCATTGTCGAAGGGATAACCTTTCTTAGAAAATGACTGCACTACATTAAGAGAATCCAATAACTGTCTGAATGAAAATGCAGTATATTGAGATCCCCGATCAGAGTGGAACATGAGGCCTGTAGGGTATTTCCTTTTATCATAAGCTTTTTTGAATGCAGTCATTACCAAAGTGACATCAGGTCTTGCTGAAATGTTCCAGGAAATGATTTTGCGAGAAAATAGATCCATTACAATACAGAGATAATACCATTTCCCAGAAACTTTGATATAAGTGAAATCACTTGCCCAGACAATGTCAGGGGATTTCTGGTTGAACTCCTGATGGAGATGATTGGTGCAATTGCCAGTATCTTTATGCCGATAGTTACGATATGGCTTCACCGTTGACATTCGTGGTAATTGAAGTGTTTTCATCAGGCGGTACACTCGTCCAACACTGATGTGAATGCCATGATCACGCTGGAGGACATAAGTAATCTTATATGCACCAAGACGCTTGTTATAATCGGCGTAGATATGGAGAATCCGTTTGGCTATCTCCTGATTTTCCTTGGTGCGTTCAGCAGGTACTGAGTGAAAATGCTTATAATAGGTACTTCTGTTTACACCTAATACATTGCAAAGAATCTTTATGTCATGCTGAAAACGAAGCTTATGAACAGCATCTAATCGTTGCTGGAGTGTGGCGTGAAGATGGCAATCGCTTTTTTTAGTATGAGGAGTTCCTCCTCAAGCTGAGCATTGCGTTTTTGAAGATCCTTCACTTGTTTGGCGGTCAAGACCTCGCCATCATCCGTTTTGACGGTTGAGTATTGCTTGATCCAACGGGTAAGAGCGGTTAGGGAAACACCGTATTCTTTACAGAGAACAGCCTGTGTTTTACCGCCAGATTGATAAAGGTTAACGAGAGTACGTTTGAAGTCCTCGTCATACCGTGTTCCATTTTTACTTGTGGACATGAGTAGATACCTCCTTTTTTTGTCTACTTAATTGTAATATATGGTTACTTATCGTGTCCACTTTTATAATATAGATCCAATATGATGATTATAGAATATTTAAGCTTGTAAGAATTGAGAACGCTATCAATTGCAGAACAGAGGAATAGTAAATTACATAGTGTTGCTGAAGCAAGAAAGAAGTGGGAACAGGCTAAATATACGCAAAAGATTATTAGAGTGAAGTTATTATGTAAAAGTAGTATTAAGGCTAAATGCGAGGAATACTTAAATGGAGAAATTGTTGAAGAATATGAGGGTGGAGAATTTCTATATGAGATGAATGTTCCTGAGAATGAGCACTTTTGGTATGGGACCATACTAGCATTTGCTGATCAAGCTATAGTCATTGAGCCTCCTGATTTGGTAGAAAGAATTTGCTTGAATTGTAATCAAACATTAAAACAATATGAAGAAGTGTGACATACAGGTGTCAGACTTCTTTTGCTATAATGGCTTTATAAGGAGGGCATATGAATAGAGAAAAAGTAATATCTATTGAAGAAGCAAAAAATTATTTGATGTGATTATGAAGCAGAAGGAGGATTTATGAGTAGTATTGTCAGAACAAATGTTAATGAAGAATATGCTTATTCTGAGATAGTAGAAGCAGGGGATTTTGTATTTCTAAGTTTTTGTGTAGGAAATGTAGGAGCCTCAATTGAAAATCATGTGCATGGTGCGCTAAATGATATGGAAAAACGTTTGGAAAAAATAAACTTGTCTTTGTGTAATGTGGTTAAGATGGATGTTTTACTTAAGGATGTGTGGAATATTCCGATTATGGAAAAAGTTTTTAAGGAGCGATTTGGTAGTGTATACCCAGCAAGAAAAACGATTCAGACAGAGTTTGCTCATATAGGTGGACCGGACGGTCTGCATGTTCAGATTGATGCAATTGCATATAAAAAATAAAATTTGATATGGGGACTTTGCTTTTATCGCGGTTTGGTATGTATTTTTTGTAAGGGTTGGTGTAATTTATAAAGGATGAAGGGCTTGATACATTTATAGTTAGTTTTTATGAAATGTCTTAAGACGTAATAAAACGTCGTGGGTGTGAAACGTATGTGCAACAACTAACACAACAAACCCTGTATTTCTGCGCTTTTCAAGCTCTCAAACGGTTGACAATGAGATAATAAACAGATATATTCGAACCCTTGTAAATACTACATTTGCAAGGGTTTTTCTTTCTTATTTGTAACAATTAGTGCATCCGACGCTTCTATATTCTCAAGTAATTATCCATCATCTTTTGAATGACTTTATTAGTTAAAGACTGTAATGACAATCTATATGAAGTATTATATAATTGTGGTAACAGCTTGTAAAAAATAACAGTATAGTCGTGTTAAGCACTTTGCTATTATAATCAGTTGCAAATAATAAATATAATAGGGGGATTATTTGATGTTTGATGTATACACTGGAGTAATCAAGATGATGAAAGATTTTCGTGAGGATGGTATGGACATAACAATAAAATATTTAATAAACGATGATTATAAGGATTTATTAGAAACATATAAATTAAAAGAAATTGTTGGTAATACAGAAGGAGATTTTAATAAGGCTATAAACTTGTTGAAATGGATTTCATCGAATGTTTACCATTACGGTAATTATAAAAATCACATAACAAATACGGCAATGGATTTATTCGAATATTCCTTCGGAAAGGGTGAAGCATACGGAATAAATTGCCGTTCTTTATCCCTCGCTTTAACGGAATGTTTACTTGCAATAGGTATAAAAGCACGCACTGTATACATAATGCCATTCTCACCTTATGACTTTGATAATCATGTTGTCTGTGAAGCTTTTATAAGTGAGATTAATAAATGGGTTATGCTTGATCCAACATATAATTTGTATGCCACTTTTAATAATATTCCATTAAATATACTTGAACTACGTAGCTTATTAGCAGATCAAGAGAAAGTGAATTTTAATGACGAAGCAAATTATAACGGAACCCCAATAAATAAAGATGAAGTATTGACCTATTATGCAAAAGATTTATTCAGATTTATGATTTGTGAGATGCAAGGAAAAAACGTTCAAGATATGGATGGACGAAGGATTATAAATATCACTCCATGCGGATATGATGTTAAATATAATACTTTAGCAAATATTGACTATCGTTTAAAAAAATGGGGGAATAATGATGATTTGAAGGCTTTTAGAAAAAGTTCAGAAACAGATAGTTTGATTTATAAGGGATTAGATATCTTATATTAATTCATTAAGGAATGTGTTCAGGTTAGGAATACTCGTAAAATAATAGATCCAGTGTATGGACTTGGTATGAAAGCACTGTCCAGTCTATGGGGTCTATTTTTACAAATTGAAAGACAATATGGAAAATATATACAGAGTATGTTATAGTAGGAATTGTAATAGGAACAATCTTTAAGAAACAGATGATAAAGTTGCAGTTGGTATTTTACGCTGCCAAAAGGTATAAAACAATTGTAAGATGGGAGGGTAGGGGTTACAAATGAGGGTTTCTAAAACTATATAAAAAATAATTTGGGGGTATTAATTATGAAAAGGAATCTAAAGAAAACTTTAAGTTCTTTGCTCATCCTTGTGATGATGGCATTTAGTTTTACTACACCATTAGGCATATCGGCAGCAACGCTACCCGTTTTGCCGCCAAGTGGGTTTGACGGCTATAAGGCAAACGTAGCACATGGTACCATACAGTATATTAATTACTATTCCAACGCGACAAAAAACACTCGAAGAGCAAAAATCTATCTGCCGGCTGGATATAGTACCAGCAAGAAATATAGTGTTATGTATTTATTGCATGGTATTGATGGAACAGAAGACGATTGGACAACGAGAGGCGGAAGTGTACATTATATTATGGATAATCTGATTGCAGAAGGAAAAATCAGTCCGTCGATTATTGTTATGCCTAATTGTACTGCGGCAGCTTCTGGTGTTGATAAGTATGAGAATGTAACAAATGATATTTTATATAACCTTATACCTTATGTTGAAAGTAACTTTTCTGTTTATACAGACCGTGAACATCGTGCAATTTCAGGACTTTCTATGGGAGGAGGACAATCCTTTAATATTGGTCTTCCAAATCTGGATAAATTTGCTTATATAGGAACATACTCTGCGGCACCAAATACATATTCTAATGAACGTTTATTCCCGGATGGAGGTGTTAAAGCAAAGCAAATGTTAAAGTTGTTCTTTATTTCATATGGAAGTAAAGATAGTCTTATCAATTTTGGTACAAGGGTTCATACCTATGCTGATTCAAAAGGTATTCCTAATATCTATTGGCTCTTAGATGGAAGAGGACATGATTGGAGTGTTTGGAAACCAAGTGTATGGAATTTTCTGCAATTATTAGAGGAACGAGGCTTCAATGCAGGTAGTACAACACCTACCCCAACACCTACGCCTACACCTCCAAGTGGTAGTGTGATTTATGATTACTCAGTTGTCAGCGATTGGGGAAGCAGCTTTCAAGGAGAAATTACTGTAAAAAATAATTCCAATAAGACATACAATGGATGGTCATTATCCTTTGATTATAATAGTACAATAAATAGCCTTTGGGGTGTTGATTTTGTAAGCCAAACTGGTACGAAAGTTGTAGTAAAAAGCCCCTCCTGGGATATGACGTTATCCCCGGGAGAAACTGTTACAATCAGCTTCATAGCAAGCCTTGGAAGCAATAAGAACGCACCTGTTAATTATTCTTTGAATTAGTAAATAAAAGATTCTTTAAAGACTAGAAGAATCGCACTATAAATAAAGTATGTTAATAAAATCCTTGTAGACTTGGTGTCTGCAAGGATTTTATTAGGTGCGCCCAGCATGGGCGCAATCTCATGGGTTCAAGTCCCTAGCACATCCTAGTAGTGGAAAGTGCATAGCCTAAGACAAGGGTGTCGTTCGTGAGAGCGAATCTGAAGGAAGTCCGTGGGCAAATCTCTGGTCTGACGAACAGAAATCACATATAAGGCAAACTTTTGTGGGTAAGGCTGCCTAACAAGTCAAAGCCCTATAACTACTCGAAAACAAAAGGTGTAAATGTGGCAGATAGATGGAGAGGAAGATTGCGTTCTTACCTGGGGAGACCTTAGAGGTAAGTTGTGGAAATGAACTTTGAAACAACAACCCATATAGTGATGTATGGCTGAACTCTAAGGGGTCAGCAGAGGTCATAGTACTAGAGGTTGTCGACGACCAATAGGAAGGACTGAACAATAGGAGGTTTTAGAAGTTTGAAAGAAACAAAGAAATGTGATGAAAGCAGACAACTGAATATAAAGTCAGGTCATTTGCAAAAAGATAGAGTGGAACTCGAAAGATATGCAAAGACGCCGAGCATTTCTATGACGTCAAAGAACAGACAGAACGCTAGAAGTGAGTATCACTATGGATTGTTAGAGAAAATCATCAGTAATGAAAATCTGAATGAAGCCTTTAAAAGAGTAAAGAAGAATAAAGGAAGTCATGGAATTGATGAGATGGGAGTAGATGAACTTCTACCGTATCTTAAAAGACATGGCGAAGAACTTAAGCAATCCATAGTAAATGGAAGTTATAAACCCAATGCCGTTAGACGAGTAGAAATACCAAAAGAAAACGGGAAAACAAGACCATTAGGAATACCGACTGTAGTAGACCGAGTGATACAGCAAGCAATATCACAAGTGCTTACCCCAATCTTTGAGAAGAAATTTTCAGAGAATAGTTATGGGTTTCGACCAAACCGAAATGCGCATCAAGCCATCTTAAAGTGTAAAGAATACATGGATGAAGGCTACCGATGGGCAGTAGATATCGATTTGGAGAAGTACTTTGATACTGTAAATCATGATAAATTAATCGGACTGATTTATAAAGAAGTAAAGGATATACGTGTAATCGGACTGATAAGAAAGTATCTAAATGCAGGAGTAATGGAAAAAGGTCTAACTACTGTAACCACAGAGGGAGTACCACAAGGCGGAAATCTGTCTCCATTACTTAGTAACATTATGTTACATGAATTAGATACGGAACTGGAAAGACGAGGATTGAGATTCTGTCGTTACGCAGATGATTGTAATGTATATGTCAAATCAAGAAAATCCGCTGAACGAGTTATGAAAAGTATCACGAAGTTTATTGAGGAAGACTTAAAACTCAAAGTAAATAAAGAGAAAAGCAAGGTAGACCGACCATGGAAACTAAAATACTTAGGATACACCTTTTATCCAAAGAAAGGTGAAATGGGAATAAGAGTTCATCCGATATCAGTCAAGAAAATAAAGGGAAAACTAAAGAACCTCACTGGAAGAAGTAATGCAATGAGCATGGAAGTTAGAGCAATGAAACTAAGACAACTAATGGTTGGCTGGGTAAGTTACTTTAAACTTGCAGATATGAGAAGTACCTTAAAAGAACTCGATGAATGGTTGAGGAGACGTATAAGACTTTGCTACTGGAAACAGTGGAAAAAGATTAAAACGAAATACGATAACTTAGTAAAGCTAGGTGCATTAAAGTGGAAGGCATGGGAACATGCGAATACAAGAAAAGGCTACTGGAGAATCTCCAATAGCCCAATCCTAGCTACAACTCTTACGAACAAACATCTTAGAGAACAAGGATTTATAACATTAACAGAAAGATATTTACAAGTAAGGTAATTCTATTGAACCGCCACGTGCCGAACGGCATGCGTGGTGGTGTGAGAGGACGAATAATCAATTAATGATTATTCTCCTACTCGATTGCAACCAGTATGAGCGCCTTTTAGTTACGACTCCTGAGTATGAGAGTAAAGTGTAATTATCTTGATTTAATCTAGTTCTTTAAATTAAGGAGTTTATTCTTTAGCTCTGTTTCGATGCGGTTTAATTCAAGTTCTGCTTCTTTTCTCTTTTGACGGCCTTCAGTCTGTATGCGAAGAACTTCATCAAGTGTGGAAATCAATGATTCGTTGGTGGTGCGAAGTGTCTCTATGTCAACAATGCCCCGTTCCGATTCCTTTGCTGTCTCAATTGTTGCCATCTTAAGAGTTTCAGCATTTTTTCTTAACAGTTCATTTGTCATATCAGTAACTTCCCTTTGTGCTTTAGCGGCTTGGGTAGAATGGGCAACCCCAAGGGCAAGCACCATCTGACTTTTCCAGAGTGGTATTGTATTAACCAGAGTTGACTGAATTTTCTCAGTCATTAAAGTATCATTTCCCTGTACCAGACGAATCTGCGGAGCCATCTGTATGGAAATCATTCTGGTGAGCTCTAAGTCATGGATTTTCTTTTCAAAACGGTTTATGACAGCTACAAGGTCATTTACAGCCTGTGCATCTTCCGGTAAACCGCTTAGGCTGGATTTCTCAACTAATTTAGGCAGTTCTTCTTCCTGAACTTGTACAATCTTCTTTTTACCTGCCAGAATGTACATGGACAACTCCTTGAAGTAAGTTTTATTCAGCTCATACATTTTATCCAGCATGGAAATGTCTTTAAGCATCTGAATCTGGTGTGTCTCTAAAACCTTACAAATTTTATTGATATTTGCTTCAGCTTTATCATATTTCGTTTTCATTATATTTAACTTGTTAACGTTTTTTTTGAAAAAACCAAAAATTCCTTTTTCTTCTGTATCTGCATCAAAGTTCTTTAATTCGATTACTACATCAGAAAGCATATTCCCAACTTCCCCTAAATCTTTGGTTCTTATATTATTCAAGGCTGATTCTGAGAAATCAGCGATTTTTTTTTGGGAGCCTGCTCCATATTGGAGAATTTGCGTGGACTTTGTAAGGTCTATTTTACTGGAAAAGTCCTCTACCATTTTTATTTCTTCTGCTGTTAATGTACTTTCATCCAATTGCTGAAGCTTCTGCTTTTCCTCCGGATGCTTCAGTGTTGAGGGTTCTTTTACATCCTCTTCAAAAGGGTCAAAGGTTAAAATAGGCATTTCTCCGTTCATTCATTAATCCTCCGTTTAATCATTCGATACAAAATCTTTTTGTGTCAGACCTTCCTGCGCAAGAAGGGTTTCCAATACAGATATATCACTGGAAACGTCCATTGTTACATCTTCATAAAGGCTGTCCAACAAATTCTCAAAAGCATGATTTATAGTAGTAAGTGTTTCTTCAATCTCGTTCTTAGTGTTTGATATATTATCGCCCTGTACAGATAATATATCAAATTCTTTATAGGCATTTACCAGCTTTAGAGTGGTAGGAAGATAATAATCCATAAATTTCTTTATATCTGCTAACTGGCTGGGATGCTGCTCTATATAAAGAAAAATTTTGCCTACGACTTCTTCGAGACGGTCTAATTTTCTAGATACTTCTTCACCGGGAATTGCATCATTAGCATCTCTAATCTGCTGTATACAAGCTCTGCCGGCTTCGATGGCGTTTCTTACTTCTTGAGTATAGGAAGCGGTAGAATCTGCTTGTTCGTCCGTATGTTCTTTTAGATTGCTTTGTATTTCCTGCATACGAACGTTTTTTATTAGTTCCTTATATTGCTTATAGCTTTCATGATTTAACATAATACAGGTTTCTTGTTCATCAAATCTTCCTTCCGGAAACATGCCGATAGTAACCATCTTACGTAAATCCTTAATCACATACTTACGCTTAAGCCCCAGTGCAGAGGAAAGGTCATTTATAGAATAATAAGAGTGGCTCTTAATAAAATCCATATAACGGTAAAATCGTCGCAGCCTTTTTCTTAGAAAACTGCCTCTGGCTAACAAGATGCCGCTGATAAAAAAGAAGGGCAACAAGGAAAGAGAAATGGTTAACAGATTTAGTCCACCTGCCAGAAGCCAAATTAAAGCCAGAATAAAGGCTCCAGTACCAAAAAGGCTCATTCCGATACTTCCAAAAATCGTGTAGAGAATACTGGCAGTTTTTCCTACCGGTACATAGGGGTATGGCTGCTTTTGATTTGCCATCGGTGTATGTGTGTATTTTGACCAAGTTGAAGGCTTATAGGCTTCGTATTGTTTCTTTCTTTTGTAGTTCATATCAGGGTTTGATTTATCCTCAGCAGCTTTGCTATAATGCCGCCCTTTATAAGATTCTCTGTTCTTATGATTGGGTTTGTTCTGCTTATCTTCATGTATAGAATCATCCGAGTGCCCTGACTTACCTCTATACCTGACATACTCTGAATTAAGAGAACTCTTAACTTCCTCTAATGCACCTTTTACAGTATGACTGATATCTCTATTTAATTGATGAAAGTCCCGACTATTCACTGCATTCTGGACTATATCTTTTATTTCATCTCCCAAATCAGTGAAATTCTTTCTGTTCATTAAAGTTCCTCCACTATGTTGCTTTAACCGATAACTAGCTTTATTATATCTTATTTTTTATGAATTAACAATTTAAATTATGATTGCAATATGATTAAATAGTTAATCATATTATAATACTTGTTGGTGATAAAAGGAATATGAATCATCCTTCAATAAGAATAACCATATTATTGCTGCTTTACAAGCGGTGAAAAATAAATACCCTTGCAACTCATAACTTGCAAGGGTATTTTGGTTCAAAAATGTAAATTACTATATAGGTGTATGTTGTTAAAACTATTTGCTTCTCTTACAGTATTTTTTGAACACTCTGACGAACTTCCAATTGTACATCAAGAGTAATATTTTGTGAAGGGATTTCAACTTGATTCATTGCATCTAATAATAATTCCACGGCAGAATCTGCTTTCTTTTTAACATCCTGTGATACAGTAGTCAATTTTGGGGTTACGAATGAACACAAATCCAGGTTATCAAAACCGATAACAGACAAGTCATTGGGAACAATGCAGCCATTGAGTTTTGCACCTTCTATGATACCCAGGGCAAGTAAGTCAGCAGCGGCAAACACTGCTGTTACATCATATCTATGGTTTGCCAGGTCGCGGCCAATATGAATTCCGTCCTCATAGCGGGTAAAGGTTTGAATCAGATTCTGTTCGTTATATAGTATTCCGGATTCCCTTAAAGCATTGCGATATCCCTGATAACGCTGGCTTACAATAGCATTGTTTTCACTGTAACATCCGGAAAAAGCAATTCTTTGGTGTCCGTTGGCAATCAGATATTTGGTAGCAATGTATCCGCCTTTATAATCATCAACACCAACCGTAATAGCCTTTGGATTGGTTTTATTATAGCTGTCAATAAAAACAATGGGGCATTTACTATTCTTTAGTATTATGTTCATTGCATCTTCTGTCTGTTGTGATATAAATATTGCTCCGTCTACATTCCAGTTCTGCAAAATGGTGGATACGTTCTCAGCTGTCTCAACTGACCTAATAATTGCATAATAACCGGATTGACGAATCAGGGCTTCCAGTTCCCCGAATAATTCACTGATATAGGGATCTTTAAAATGATTCTGGCCTGCTTCGTATGTATTGATAAATACTGCAATCAGCTTGGAAGATTTTTGGGATAGGCTCCTTGCACTAAGATTTGGTACATAATTATATTTTTTAACCAGTTCTTGTATTAAGGTTATGGTCTGGCTTGATACTTTGGAATGTTTTCCGTTGATGACATTGGATACAGTCATAATACTAACACCAGCCTCTTTGGCGATATCTTTTAAAGTAGCCATCAATTGTTCCCTCTCATTTGTTTTATTGGTTTAACGATAAAATAGAGAATGTATTATATTTATCGTTAAACCTTTCTTTGTTAAAAATATTGGTTTAAACTAAGTTTAACATGTTTAAAATGGAATATCAATTAACATATTCACCAAAAATTAGAGAGATTGCAAAAATAAATTGACAAATATTTGAATAAGTATTATATTATAAGCATAGTTTAACGTTAAATTAAAGGAATGGATTGATTTAGGAGGAATGGTTGATGAAAAGAAAATTATATCAAAAGTGTTTTGCATTGACTGCTGTATTTTGCCTAACTATGGGTTTGCTAGGCGGGTGTGCACCAAAAACAGAAACTACCACCAAGAATACACCTAAGGATTCTACATCAGATGTATCAGAACAATGGAACCTGGCAAAAACAACACCGGATGCACCTTATCCGGAAGAAGTTACTTATACTATTGGTTTACAGGTAAATGCAAATGTTACATTTCCAGAAGGCAGTAATGACACCGCAGAAAATAACGGGTATACAAGGTTATATAAAAATAAATTAAATATTCAGAATAAGAATATATTTGAAGCTGTCGACGGTGAGGATTATGAACAGAAAGTATCCATGGCTATTACAACGGGTGAAATCCCGGATATTATGAGTGTTGATTACAAAACCTTAAAGGAATTAATCGACAATGATATGATTGAAGACCTTACAGAAAGCTATAACAATTGTGCCAGTGACTTAATGAAGGAGATTTATGCATCCAATGATAATAAATCTCTGGAAATGGCAACTTTTGATGGAAAGCTGTATGCCATCCCGGTGACTTCCATATCAGCAGGACAGGAGATGTTATGGTTAAGGGGTGACTGGATGGATAAATTAAATCTAAAGGAACCTGAGACAATCGCGGATATAGAGCATATATTACAAGAATTCGTAGAAAAAGACCCGGGCAATAACGGAGCCGGTAAGACCGTAGGTCTTGTGCTTAATCCGGATATCTATTATGGAGGATATGCTCAGGCTTATCAGGCAAATAATATTTTTACATACTTTGGAGCTTATCCTGAACAATGGGTAGCGGATAAGGACGGAAATGCAGTATATGGTTCGGTACAGCCTGAAATGAAAAGAGGCTTAGAGGTACTTGCTGACTGGTATAAGAAAGGTTTGATTGACCAGCAGGTTGCAATTAGAAATTTCGATGATATAACTGCATTAGTAACTTCAGGACAATGCGGAGCCTTATTCTGCGGCTGGTGGGCGCCGTATACCCTGGAATCCTCTTATGCTTTAAATAATGAGGTGGATTGGAGATCATATATTGTTCCTGCCGGTGAAGACGGTAAAGTGACAATGTTTGCAGGGGATCCCAATCAGCACTATAAAGTGGTAAGAAAAGGTTATGAACACCCGGAAGTGTTAGTTAAGGCGGTAAATGTTTCTCTTAATTATAATCAGGGAACATCTTCTTATACGGATACCAGCGATATTGCAAAAGAATATCTGGATTATGTCAATCATGCTTATGGTGTAGACCCAATCGGAGGTTTTGATTACTATAATGCTGCAGCACTTGCTTATGAGCACATTAATGAAGCGATTGAAGGAAAAAGAGATCCGCAAAATATGATTATGTATGAAAATACACTATACCAATCCTGCCAGAAATATTTAGATGCCATTGCAAAAGGTGAAAAAGCGGATTCAACTGATTGGTTAAATTATAATGCACGAATGGTTTCCAGCAAGCTTATGTATGAGACACCGGTCAATGTAGTACAGCCTGTCTTCTTTGACCAGACGGACTCCATGCCTCTTAAGTGGTCAACTCTTCAGAAGATGGAGCGAGAGGCTATGTTAAAAATCCTTACAAATGAAAAAAGTGTTGATTATTTTGATGCTTTCGTAGATGAATGGATAAAAGCCGGGGGAGAACAGATTACGAAAGAAGTGAACGAAGCAATCAAGTAAACAGTTATACCTGTAGAGTCTTGGCATACAGGAATCGGACGGTTTCTGTATGCCATATTGAAATAAAGGTGGATAGATGCAGATGCGCAAGCCAAAAAAACAATTATATTATCATGTCATGATGCTTCCGGGAATGATATTTTTAGCAATTTTCTCTTTTGTTCCAATGTTTGGTATTATAATGGCCTTCCAGAATTACATTCCTGCGAAGGGCATTTTAAACTCCAAGTGGGTCAATTTTGACAATTTTAAGTTTATATTTACCATACCAGATAGTAAGCAGATATTCTTTAATACAATTACTATCGCTTTAGGTAAGATGATACTGGGAGTTATCGTTCCTGTTTGTTTTGCTTTACTGTTAAATGAGATTAGAAGAAAAGCATTTAAAAAGACGATACAGACCATTGTCTATCTGCCTCATTTCTTATCATGGGTAGTATTAGCCTCTGTTGTACAGTACATTTTCTCTTATGAAGGACCAATCAACTCCATATTATCGGCGTTGCAGATTAGTCCTATTATGTTTATGGGAAGTAATACCTGGTTTCGCCCGATTATGATTTTGACGGAAACCTGGAAAGAATTCGGTTATGGTTCTATTATATATCTTGCTGCACTGACAGGTATTGATCCCGGCCTATATGAGGCAGCAGCAATTGATGGAGCAAACCGTTTTAAAAGGCTGCTGCACATTACATTACCAGGTATCCTGCCAATTATCTTAATTATGACTACTATGAGTCTTCCGAATATATTAAGTGCGGGCTTTGACCAGATATTTAATTTATACAACCCCTTGGTATATGAGTCGGGAGACATTATTGATACATATGTATACCGGGTAGGTATGCTGCAAAGACAGTACAGCCTTGCTACAGCAGTTGGTCTTATAAAGTCGGTGGCGGGTGCGATTTTAATTGCTACTGCGAATAAACTAGTAACTACATTTTCTGACCGCAGAATGTTTTAGAATAAATAGGATGGGAGCTAGGTAAAAAAATTGAAAGGCATGGGTTTTAAAATGCAGATTCAGAAAAGAAAAAAACTATATATCTCAGATGTTATGATATATTTGACTGCAGTATTGCTAATGCTGTTATGTCTGCTTCCGCTTTTGAATGTTGTAGCCACATCCTTTAGCAGCAGTGCTGCGGCAACAGCAGGAAAAGTCGGTATTTTACCGGTAGGTTTTACATTAAATGCGTACCGGAAGATTCTCGATGACCAACAGTTTTGGAGATCCTTTATGATATCGGTAATACGTGTAGTACTGGGAACTATCTTAAATCTTGTGTTGGTAATCACTATGGCATATCCCTTATCAAAAAGTAGAAGAGAATTCCATTCACAGGGAATTTATATCAAATTTGTTTTATTTGCCATGTTATTTAACGGGGGGATGGTACCATTATTTATGGTAGTAAATAAACTTGGATTATTAAATTCCATCTGGGCATTAATACTCCCGGGAGCAGTTGGTGTAGGAAATGTTATCTTGCTGATGAATTTTTTTCGGAGTGTACCAAAATCCCTGGAAGAAGCAGCAGAAATTGACGGAGCTAATCCGCTGCAAATCTTAATTAACATTTTTTTACCTGCTTCTAAACCTTGTCTTGCAACCATATGTTTATTTAGTATTGTAGGACATTGGAATGATTATTTTAGTGGAATATTATATATTTCCAAAACCTCAAATTATCCTTTGCAAACATACATTCAGTTAATATCAGCCGCCTTTGACTTATCCAAGGTAACGGATATTGAGAAGTTAAAACAATATCTATCAATATCAACAAGAACACTTAACTCTGCCAAAATTGTTATTTCTGTTATTCCTTTATTAATTATTTATCCGGCATTGCAGAAGTATTTTACAACAGGTCTTGTTGTAGGAGCAGTGAAAGAATAAATAATATGGAGGAAAACTCATGAAAGAGATCTATCGGATTAAGGTTTCATCCCAAAGTGATGCTGGCAGTATAATTCAAGGCAAGAATTATCGTATTACTGTATTAACAGACCGTTTACTTCGAATGGAATATAATGGGGAAGGAGAATTTGTAGATATGCCGTCACAGACGGTTTGGTTTAGAAAATTTCCCGTTGTCTCTTATGAAATGGTTGAAGATAAGAATATAATCAGAATTCGAACGAAAAACTTGCAGCTGGAATATAAGAAAGACGAAAGTTTTTCTGCGGAATCGTTACAAATAAAAATGCTTGCTAAAAATCATATGGTATTAGACTGTTGGCATTATGGTGATTCCATTCACACATTGAAAGGTACGGTACGGACTTTGGATGAGGTAAATGGAAGTACCCATCTTAGCGAGGGAGTGATATCACAGCAGGGATTTGCCCTGCTGGAGGACAGTAAAAGCTATCTCATTCATGAAAAGGGAGAATTACAGCCACGTCCTAAATCACATGTGGATTGCTATTTTTTCGGATATGGACATTCCTATCAGGAGTGTATCAGAGATTTTTACCGGTTAACCGGATTGCCTCCCTTACTTCCCAGATATGCTTTGGGAAACTGGTGGAGCCGATATCATAGATATACGGATAGGGAATATAAACAATTGGTTACGACCTTTGAAGAAAAGAAGATACCGGTTTCTGTGGTAGTTATCGATATGGACTGGCATATAACAGAGGTAGAGAAGGAGTATGTAAGCGGTTGGACCGGTTATACCTGGAACAGAAAGTTGTTTCCGGTGCCTGAGGAGTTTTTAAGCTGGCTTCATGGCAGAAACCTGAAGATTACACTCAATGTCCATCCAGCGCAAGGGGTTCGCCCTTATGAAGAATGTTATGAAGAAATTGCAAAGAGCTTAGGCTATGATGTGGCTGAGAAAGAAACCGTGGTATTTGATGCGGCAAGTCCTGAATTTATAGAAGCCTACTTAAAGTATTTACATCATCCCAGGGAGGCAGAAGGAGTAGATTTCTGGTGGATTGACTGGCAGCAGGGAGAGGCAACCAAACTTCCGGGACTCGATCCATTGTGGGTTTTAAATCATTATCATTATCTAGATAATTATAAAGACAAGGTTCGTCCCATGATTTTATCCCGCTATTCAGATATAGGAAGTCACAGGTATCCCATCGGCTTTTCGGGGGATTCGGTCATATCCTGGGAGTCGCTTGAGTTTCAGCCCTATTTCACGGCGACGGCCTCCAACGTTGGTTACTGCTGGTGGAGTCATGATATTGGCGGGCATATGATGGGGAGTTATAGTGAAGAACTTCAGATTCGATGGCTGCAGTTCGGCGTATTTTCACCTATACTGCGTCTGCATAGTTCTGCCAGTCCGTTTAATCATAAAGAGCCCTGGAATTATACCATCGAAACGGAAACCATTATAAGTCAATATATGAGGCTGCGCCATAGGCTGATTCCATATCTGTATTCCATGAATTATAGAATACATACGAAAGGAATTCCCTTAATACGCCCTATGTATTATCTTTATGCTGAGGAGAAAGAGGCATATCATTGTCCCAATGAATATTTTTTTGGCTCCGAATTCCTTGTACACCCTGTAACGTCTCCTATAAATGAGGAAGCAAGAGTAGCGAAAGTGAATTTTTGGTTCCCGGAGGACATCTACATTGATTATTTTACCGGTTTAATTTATCAGGGTAAACGAAGAATGAATTTATACAGGGATAAAAAAAATATACCGGTGCTAATGAAGGCAGGAGCCATTGTACCATTAGCCGTGGCGGGAGATAACATGAATGATTCTTCCAATCCGAAAACATTGGAACTCTGTATAGCTGCCGGTGCAGATGGGGAATTTGCCCTATATGAAGATGATGGTTTAACCATGAATTATGAACAAGGGTGCTTTGCAATTACCAGAATGAGGCTGGATTATAGAAAAGCAGGAGAGTTAATGATAGAGAAACCGGAGGGAGATATGACAGTAATACCTCCTGACAGGACATATCAGGTAAGAATGAAAGGTTTTCAGGACCCTGGTAAGATTTTAATGATACGCGGTAAGGAACAACAGGAGCTTAAGTATCAATATAACTCCCTGCAAAATGAAATTCTGACGCAGACGCTGCTGTCCGGGCAGGAATCAATACGAATAAAATTTTTATCCGGTATGCAATTAGCACAAAATTCAGTGAAAGAATTCTGCTTTCAAATATTAGACCGAGCAGAGATTGATTTTTATAAGAAAGACTTAATTTATGACTGGATTCAAAAAGATACTGTTGAAAGTGTGTTAAGTTCTATACAGACACTGCCGGTACCTGCTGAGTTGTTTGGAGCAATCAGTGAAGTGTTACTGGCGCAGAACGGTAAGGATACATATAAAAATGAATGACTGCAAAAGTTTATTCATTATGAAGACAGGGGGAGATAACTTGTATCAATGGTTAGACAGTGTATATTCGGATGGGTCAAAATACTATATAAGTAACCCTTATCCAGTAAAAGGAGAAACCATATCCATTCGGCTGCGAATGCTTGAGAACACAGAAATAACTAATGTTTTATTGAGAACCAAAGAATTTGGTATGGAACGGCTCTATACTATGGAAATTCTGAAAAAAGAGAGAGGCCTCCTCTATTTTACGTGTGATGTTACGGTTCAGGAGACTAGATTACAGTACCAATTCTATCTGGTTACAAAGGAAGGCATCTATTATTACACGCAATACCGGATTACAGATTACATACCGGAAGAATCGAGAGATTTTACCATATTGGTTGATTACCAGAGGCCGGACTGGATGAAAAAAGCGGTTTTTTATCAGATATTTCCGGAACGGTTTTGTAATGGGCAACCGGAGCTTTCTGTTAAAGATGGTGAATATACCTACCAGGGACATAAAGCTATACAGGTAAAAGAATGGAATAAGCCTGCGCTTACTTGGGAAGAGGGGCATGGCGTTGACTTTTATGGGGGAGATTTGTACGGAATTCTTGAACAATTGGATTACCTTCAGCAATTGGGAATTACGGCAATCTATTTAAATCCGATTTTTGTATCTCCCTCCGTGCACAAATATGATTGCATTGACTTTTATCATGTAGACCCTCACCTTGGGGGAGATGCAGCATTGGCTAAATTAGCAGAGGAACTTCATATCAGAAATATGAAATTGATTTTGGATATTTCTATTAACCATACAAGTTCTGCCGGGGAATGGTTTAACCGAGAGAATGAATTTTATGAGAAAGAGGTAGGGGCTTACCAGAATAAGGAGGCAATCGAACGGGATTTTTACTTTTTCGATAAAGAAAACCGCTACGATACCTGGGTAGGTGTACAAACCATGCCTAAATTAAACTATACTTCAGAGGAATTAAGAAACCGGATATACAAATCCTCTAATTCGGTTTTAAAAAAATGGATACAGGCTCCTTATCATATCGACGGCTGGAGATTTGATGTTGCAGATTGTATGGCAAGGAATGAGACGATTGATTTATATCATGAAGTATGGAGAGAGATTCGGCAGGAATTAAAAAAGGAAAGGCCGGATATATTGATTTTGGCTGAGGATTGGTCAGATTGTGCAGGTATGTTTCAGGGGGAGGAATGGGACTCTGCAATGAATTATTTTGGATGTACCAGACCCATTCGGGAGTTTCTTGGAGAGACAGATTTATTCCATGCAAGAAATGAAATTTTAAGAAAAGTACCGGTGCGTATGAGTGCCAGACAATTGAAAAATCGGATACTTAGCTACTATTCCATAATACCCGGTGGAATCTGGAATCAGTTATTTAATTTGTTAGGCAGTCATGATATTGCAAGACTACATAATAATACGCAGATTCATCCGGAAGAATATCGCGGTGCTGTCATAATGCTATTTACTTTACCGGGAACACCCAGTATATATTATGGGGATGAAATACTGTTGGCTGGAAGAATCACCGATAATGAGGGATTTCGCTATCCAATGGACTGGAGCAAAGCACTCAGTAAAGAGAAGGAGGAGAATTACTGGTTGTATCAAAAGCTTGCCCTTCTTCGTCAAAGTTCAGAGGCTTTAAGTGATGGTGGGTTTATAGTAGTCTGTGAGGAAGGTTATGTGTTTGCTTTTGCAAGATTTACAGAAACAGAACTTATATTAGTTATTTGTTCCACGGATTCTAAAGAGCAGGAGATAATCTTGCCATTAAAGAACTTTGGTATAAAGGATATATCAATGCAGGAAGATTATTTTGGAGTACAGATTTGTGCTAAGGCAGAGGAAGGTATGCTAAAGCTTAATGTTTTGGCCCATCAGAGTTATTTATTGCAGATTAATCTTACATAATACGATGTTAAGCCGCTTTTTATGGGTGGAGTAAAAAGTGGTTTGATATAGAGGCGTGTAATCCATCGACACGCTGTACATATGAAAAAGCATATGTAAGGAGTTTCCTTTGTATGAAAGAAGAAAACATCTTGAGTTTACGTGTGCTTAAGCACGCAGATAGGAGGTCGCATGAGAAAAAATCATTCTATGTTAAAAGTAATTTTTTCAACAATGGCAGCAGCACTTTTTATAACTTCAGGAGTTCTGCCACAATCTCCCCGCTTAGTACAGGCCAATGCGGGTTATGTAGAGAATTTAGGTCCGGTGACAGCAAAGGATGTGGTATATCAGATTATTACAGACCGTTTTTATGATGGAGATACCAGTAATAATATTCCGGATGGCTCTAATCCGTCTTATTTTGATGGAACCGGAGGTAACTTAAATCACTTTCAGGGTGGTGACTGGCAGGGTATTATTGAAAAGATTCCCTATTTGAAAAATATGGGTATAACTGCGGTCTGGATTACAGCACCTTATGCAAACCGTGAAGATGCTACTGTTAGTGGTAATAATAGCTGGGTAGCATATCATGGATATCACGTTCGGAATTACTTTGCAACGAACGAACATTTTGGTACGTTAAATACCTTTAAAGAGTTAAGGGATGAGCTTCATGCGAATGGTATAAAACTTGTAATAGATTTTGTTACGAATCATACCAGTGATACCTTTGTGGATGGTAAATTATATGAACCGGATAAATTAGCAACCGGTGAGTATGCCATAGGTTCCGACGGAAAGCCTTATGATGCTAACGGAGACGGTATTGTTGAAAACCTTGTGGCAGATCCCAATAACGACTATAACGGGTGGTTCCATCATTATGGCAACCGTGCGGACAGTCAAACCGATGTATGGAGCTACCGGAATAAAGACCTGGCCAACCTGGCGGATTTTTCTCAGGAAAATGCCCAAGTGGTATCCTACCTTGAGAGCGCAGTAGCATATTGGACAAGATTAGGCGTTGATGGAATTCGTCATGATGCCACCTTACATTTGAATCCTGCTTTTGTACGAGGATTGATGGATGCGACCAACAGTATACAGACAATTACGAATTTCGGGGAATTTTTTATCGGACGGCCCAGCTCAAAATATAGTGAGTATATCAGTTTTCCCACCAGAACCGGAGTACATAATCTTGATTTTGAATTCTATAACGCAGCCACCTCAACATTTGGTAGTTTTTCAACTACTATGAGTGATTTTGGTAATATGCTGCTTTACACTTCCGCAGATTATGATTATGAAAATCAAACTGTAACCTTCCTTGATAATCATGATGTCAGCCGTTTTGGTTACATTCAGCCAAACCAGAAACCTTATAATGCTGCATTAGCTGTATTATTAACCTCAAGAGGAATACCAAATATATATTATGGAACGGAGCAATATATCAACCCCGGTTCTTCAAGTAACGATGCAGGGCGTGTCTTTATGCAGACCTCTGCAGGTTTTAATGAAAATACTACTGCATATAAGGTAATCGGTGAATTGTCAGAATTAAGACAGAACAATAATGCTGTAGCATACGGTACAACAAAAGTTTTATATAGCAGTAATGATGTCATTGTATTTGAACGTCAATTTTATGATGAATATGTAGTTGTTGCTGTTAACCGTCAACCGGATCAATCCTTTACTATAAATAATATAAAAACTAGTCTTCCGGCAGGAAATTATACCGATACACTAAATGGCTTGTTATATGGTGATAGTGTAAATGTCAGTGCTTCCGCTGCGGGTAATGTAATAAATAGTTTGCATTTACAGGGTGGGGAAGTCAATGTATGGTCTTATGACATGGGTAATGATTCTACCAGTGCACCGCGTATTGGAGATGTTATAAATACAATGGGCAGAGCAGGACAGAAAGTGTATATTTCCGGACAGGGGCTTGGTGGTTCACCGGTAGTATCCTTTGGTACGGTACAGGCGACAGTGCTTTCGGCAACAGATACCAATATTGTAGCTGTAGTTCCTGGTGGTGCAGTTGCAGGCATGAATAATATTACGGTAACAAATAATGGAGCAGCCAGTAATGCGTTTAAATATAATGTTCTAACAGCTGACCAGAATCAGGTGATTTTTCATGTGAATGCGCAGACCAATTACGGTGAAAATGTTTATGTTGTGGGCAGTATACCGGAACTAGGTTCCTGGAATCCGGATAAGAGCACAGAAGCGATGCTATGCCCGGAATATCCTCATTGGTATCTGCCTGTTAGTGTACCAGTAGGAACTACCTTTGAATTCAAATTTATTAAAAAAGATGCAAATGGAAATGTTGTTTGGGAAAGCACTTCAAACCGTGTATTTACCTCCAGTTCTGATAGCACAGGAGTTGTAAATACCCAGACTTATAATTGGAATCAGAATTAATGTAAGTATGTTATTGTATAAAGCACTCCATAACGCAAAAATAGCAATAGGATAGTATATTATGAGGAAACTGCTGCAAATTAAGTGATATTGCAGAAAGAAGCCCTTGGATTTTCCTTCACACACCGGTTTCATGACACATTGCCAGTTCTGCATGCGATAATCGAACAAAAATTGTTCGTTATCTGCATATAGAACTGGCAACTTGTCTTTCGGACAGTGTATTACAGGAAAATCCAAGGGCTTCATAAAGCATTTTATTATTTTTACAACAGCTCTTATTATTTGTACAATGGCATGGATATATAGTATTCTTAATGCAGAAGAAAATTTAATTCTAATGTGATATTTTTAGAGGCTGAATTGTTATATATATGAAAACCAATCTACATATAGAAGGAGGTATTAATATTAATACGGATATACTGGAAGTTTTTGAGCAATATAAGAACTTTGTATTTAGACTTGCATTAAGTTATACAAAATCCGTTCATGATGCGGAAGATATTAGCCAAATTGTATTTATAAAGATGTTTCAGAACAAGGATAAAGTAGAAGAGGGAAAGGAAAAAGCATGGTTGGCAAAAGTAACGGTTAACGAGAGCAAAAATCTTCTGAAATCATTCTGGAGAAAAAATATAGTATCTATGGAACAGGAAATAGAGTTTGAGAATCCGGAATACAGCGAAATTTATGACAAGGTTATGAAATTGCAAGCAAAATACAGAGTCGTAATTCTTTTATACTATTTTGAAGCATATTCAACAAAAGAAATAGCAGATATATTAAATATTGGGCAATCACTTGTAACAACCCGTTTACAAAGGGCACGAAAAAAGCTGGAATCTATTTTAAAGGAGGAATGTTATGAATATACGATATAAAGAAACCATGGAACAAGTAAAAATGCGGGATAAATGCTCAAATGAAATTAAAGAAAATTTGTTAAATCTTTGCGATAAAACCAATGTGAGGGGAACAGCAATGAAAAGACAATTAGTTAAGAGAAGGATAGCCGCGGCTATTGTAGCAATAGTTTGCTTGATTTCTGCTACAGGAATCGTATACGCCTCAGATGGTATAATTTTAGAATATGTCTATTCCTTTTTTAACGGCGGAGGGATTACTCTTGATGAAAAAGACGGAGTATCTTTTTCAACGGTTGTGTTAGATTCAGAGCCTATATCACCAGTAGAATTAATCGATGGGAAAATGTATTTTATCGCAGATGGAAGTGGGGAAGATATAACGGATAAAATAAGTGATAGTATACCTTTTATTGGTGAATATACAGGTAAGGATGGTAATACTCATAAATTTATTATCGGGGGAAAGCCAATTGAGAATTATTATGGTTATAGAGAAGTTATTATTGATTCGAATGGAATATATATAGGTGGTATGGGGTGGTATGGAAATAAATTGTCTGATATAGAAAAACTTGAATGGGCGGTAAAAGGTGAGAGCTTACTTGGTTTAGAGTAGGAAAGGCCAAGTTGTAAAGTAGAATAATCTGTTTAAATAAATGATTAACAATGGAAACAAAGTAAATATTATAGTAGAATATTATGTAATATTTACTAGTATGGTATAAAGCGATTCCAATAAGCTGTTTGCAGTGGCAGACAGCTTATTTTTATATAAAAAATTTTTTTGTAACGAATTGTGATATTCTAACACTAATTAGTAGAAAGGGGGATTAAGACAGGGCGATGGATTCCATGGAACAAATATATAGGAAATATGCTAAGAATGTTTATGGCTTTCTTCTGACGAAAACACAGAATCCGGATTTAGCGGAGGAACTGACACAGGAAACCTTTTATCAGGCAGTAAAAGGTATTGACAATTTTAAAGGGAAAAGTAGTGTTTCTACCTGGCTTTGCGGAATTGCAAAGAATATCTGGTATGAGTATATGAGGAAACAGAAAAATCAAGTCTCCCTCGAAGAAGCGTCAGAAGTGTCAGTTAATTCCGCGGAAGCAGATTTCTTTAAAGCATGGAGTAATATGAATGTGCTTAAAGTACTGCACAAATTGAAAGATCCCATGCGTGAAGTAATGTACCTGCGTTTGATTGGAAATCTTACCTTTCGTCAGATAGGAGAAATCATGGATAAAAGTGAAAACTGGGCAAGAGTAACTTATTATCGTGGAAAAGAAATTGTTATTAAGGAGGCAGGATTGTAATGAAAAGTAAAATACCTTGTGAAATAGTGCAGGACTTAATGCCGTTATTTATAGAGGAACTAACATCAGAAGCAACAAACAGGGAGATGAAAAAACATCTGGAAGAATGCAATGAATGTCAGGCACATTATAAGAACATGAAAAGCAGGCTTGTAGGCGAAAAAGAGCAGGAAGAAGAGAAGTCCGTCAAAGAGATTAACTACTTAAGAAAAATAAGAAGAAATAACAATAAAAAGGTGTTATTCGGAATATTAAGTGTGCTGCTGCTACTAATTGCCGCCACAGTGGTAAAATTATATGTTATTGGATATCGGGTGAACTCATATGATATTACTTACTTGAATACAGATGAAAGTCAATTGAATTTTGGCGGGATTTTTTATGACATATCTGATACCTATAAAGGATATAGGCTAAAGACAGAAGAAGACGGGAGGAAAGAATTGATATTATATGCACGACGGAGGTCCTTGTGGAGCCGGGAACGTGTCTTTAATTTGAAGATTAATCTAAATGATTTAGAGACGGAAGTTAATATTAACGGAAATACAGTTAAAGCAAATGGTACGGTTATTACAAAGTTAGCCAATGATTTATACAATGCCAAAAACAAGTATGTGGGTGATATGTCTTCCAATGCCAAAATAGCATCTATTCTTGGAGTGCCAAAGACCTTGGGTAATTTCACGAATTCCTTACAGACAACCAAGGAGCCATACGGTTGGACAATGGACTTCGAAAAAAGTACCTCTAATTCTAACATATTTGAGGAAAGAATAAAAAGTTATGCCTGTGTCCTAATTGCATTAATTGATAATTTGGGAGAGGTTAGCTGGAAGTATACCGTTGAAACGGAGAAAACTCCTATAGAACGGAACAATACGATTACAGAAGGGCAATGTACAGAATATATTGGAAGCCCTATAAAATCCTTTTCTAAAAGCCCTGAAAAAGTGCAGGAGTTATTGGAAATATTAAAGATTGAATATTAATGTTAGCAATAGTAAGGATTCTAAACATAATTATTAATGAAAATCCAGAAAAGAAATATTGAAATAATAAATAGTTTATGGTATAAATAAATACAAATAAATAGAAATATAATTTAAAGTATTAGGCTGGTGCCTTGATCCACGTCTGTTAGGGAAAATCTAACAGGCGTTTTTTATGTAAGAAAGGGGCTTTGTACAGGCTAATTGCGGACAAAGCTTTTGAAGGAGGTATGAATGAAAAAGAGGAGATTAGTATTTGACATATTGATTGTTATATTTGGAAATATTTTATATGCGATTGGAATTGTTTTCTTTATTATGCCGTCGGGGTTGATTACGGGAGGGACGACGGGTATAGCAATGAGTATCAATCACTTCACTGGTTTACCGGTATCTTATTTTATATTTTTCTTTAACATAACAATGTTTGTGTTGGGTTTTCTGATTTTGGGAAGAAACTTTGCCCTAACGACATTGGTCAGTACCTTTTGCTATCCGATAGCCTTGGAATTATTGCAGAAAACATTGGGTGATTTCCAGCTTACGAATGATATCTTTTTATGTACGCTATTTGGCGGGCTTTGTATAGGAGCAGCCATTGCAATAGTGATTCGGGCGGGTGCAAGTACAGGAGGAATGGATATACCTCCATTGATTCTTAACAAGTATACCCGCATTTCCGTGTCCGTCAGTTTATATATTGCGGACTGTGTGATACTCGCTTTTCAGACTGCCTTCAGCGATAAAGAAAAGGTTCTTTATGGAATTGTTTTGGTACTGGTGTATTCCATTGTTTTGGACAGGCTTCTTATGTTAGGTACGAACAAAATGCAATTGAAAATAGTAAGTGACAGATCGGAAGTTATTAAAGAAGCTATTATTTCAGAGATTGACAGAGGGGTAACGCTGCTGCATGGTAAAACGGGATATCTCGAAAAAGAAACAGACATTCTGTTAAGTGTGGTTTCCAACAGAGAACTTTATAAAGTAGAAAAGCTGGTACATCAAATCGATGAAGATGCATTTGTAATGATAAGCCGTGTCAGTGAAGTAAGAGGAAGAGGTTTTTCGGTTGGAAAGAAATATTTACAAAAACAATCTTAAATTAAAAGTTGACGAATTTTTAATTGTGTTAACATAACACCAATTTATTTTATTTAGATGCAAATGGCAGTGGAGTTGACGTACAGTAAATGTCATTCTTAGCGAAAGTTAGGAATGGGGTTTGCTGTATTTTTTATGCAAAAAACAAATATTCCGAAGAATGTTACGGTGGGAACAGTAATAGCATAATCCCTGTTAATTTGTAAGAGTGTTTGGAATAATATACATAATAGTACTTATGTGAAATGCTCTTTTATCATCTGTGGGGTTGTACATTTGCAATAAGTATATATAATAGATAGCAGGGACAAAACGTAACGTGCCTGTGGCACAAAGTTTATAAGCTTAAAAAGGAACACAGATGGGAGTTTAAGTTGAAACCAAGTTTCAACATCTTGATTTATATATGCAAAAAGTACACGGATAGGAGTTAAAATGAGAAGAGAAGGCGGTCTGAATGAAATATCAGATGGAAAACTATATGAACCGGAGGATCTGGTAAAAACTAGTTGTAATGGATGTAAGGGGCTTGCTTCCTGTTGTCATGGAATGGGAAATTCCATTGTCTTAGACCCTTATGATATGCACTGGTTACTGACTAAATTAGATGTATCCTTTGAACATCTGCTGACAGACAAAGTAGAATTGAACATTGTGGATGGTATCATTCTTCCAAACCTTAGGATGACTGCTCTCTCTGAGAGCTGCTCTTTCTTAAATGAGAAAGGCAGATGCAGTATTCACAGCTTTCGACCTGGAATTTGTAGAATATTTCCTCTTGGAAGATACTATGAAAATGGAGACTTTAAATATATATTACAGGTAAATGAATGTCATAATAATAGCTCGACTATGGTTAAGGTGAATAAATGGATTGATACCCCGGATTATAAGAAAAATAAGCAATTTTTGCTGAAATGGCATTATTTTTTAAATGAGGTAGAAGTAAAACTTCAAGAGATTCCGGATGATACACAGGTTAAAAATATTAATATGTATTTACTAAACAGCTTTTATATTCAAAGATATGATTCGGAACAAGACTTTTACCTGCAATTTCACAGGCGGTTAAAGGAAGTAAAGGAGAAGCTTTTAAAGGATTATTTTTTTGGAAGAAATAATTAGAAGACGGGTGAACCGGTGCTATGAATGATAGCAAGGATTTCACCAGATCAGTAATTTTTATAATTCATAAGGGAATCGTGAGGCGGCGGGAAAAGATGCAGTATTCTGCGATTATCTGCATTGCATAGACAATAGAGCAGGAGATAAAAAGATGGCTAAGTTAATGAGAATGACAGAAGGAAGCATTCCAAAACAATTAATTACCTATGCGATACCTTTAATCCTTGGTAACATTTTTCAATTAACATACAATGTAGTGGATTCGGTGATAGTAGGACGATTTATCGGAAAAGAAGCCCTGGCAGCTGTAGGAACAGCCAACCCTATCATGAATATTTTTATTCTTGGCATATCCGGTATTTGTATCGGCGCCTCTGTTATTATGGGGCGATTTTATGGAGCAAAAAAAGAGGATATGTTAAAAAAAGAAATGGCTACCATAGCGGTTCTTGGTGTCTACTTTTCACTGTTAGTAGTTATAATGGGAATGATAACAGCAGGCGGCCTATTAAGAATCTTAAAAGTTCCGGAAGACATTATGTCTATGTCCACCATATATTTAAGACTCATCTTTTTAGGCATGCCTTTTACTTACTTCTACAATGCGGTATCCTCCGCTTTAAAAAGTGTGGGTGATTCAAAAACACCTCTAAAATTTTTAGTATTTGCAGCAGTGTTAAATGGAGTGCTTGATATTATATTCGTGGGCTACTTAGGTTTTGGTATAATCTGTTCGGCTATGACCACGGTGATTGCCCAGGCAGTTTCTGCAATTCTGTGTATTGTATATGTTTATCGCAAAATTCCGATATTAAAACTATATCCGTCAGAATTTAAAATAGATAAGGGACTCCTTAAGGAAACTTTAAAATACGGCAGCGTTACTGCGTTACAACAAGCTTGTCAACCAATCGGAAAGCTTATGATACAGGGTGCTGTAAACACTATGGGAATCGATGTGATTGCAGCTTTTAATGCGGTTAGTAAAATTGATGATTATGCATTTACTCCAGAGCAGAATATTTCCCATGCTATGACTACTTTTATTGCGCAAAATAATGGTGCAGGGAAGACAGAAAGGATAAACAAGGGATTTCGTACCGGTATGTTTATCGAGTTGGTCTATGGAATTAGTATATGTCTGGTGGTTTTATGGCTGTGTAATCCTATAATGGAGCTTTTTGTAGGAAAGTCATCCAGGTCGGTTATTGCAGAGGGTAGCCGCTATTTATCCTTGATGGCATTGTTTTATATATTTCCGGGTTTTACGAATGGAATGCAGGGGTATTTTAGGGGCATGGGACGAATGCAGATAACTTTAGTTGGTACGATAGTTCAGACTAGCCTTCGGGTATTGTTTACTTTTTTGCTATCCGGTACGTTAGGAATACAGGGAATCGCCTATGCCTGCGCCATTGGATGGAGTGTTATGCTGCTTGTAGAGGGGAGTTATTACGGGAAAATGAACCGGGAGCATACGCATAGAGGATAAGCTTCATTTGTGGATTTGTGTATAGCAGGTCTTTTTATTCTTTAAGAAATATAGTATAATTAGGATATCTTTTTTTTAAGATGAAAACATATAGCAGGGAGTGAACTATAGCAGCGAGGGATTAATTACGTACTAAAATTATGTCAAGTGTAAAATAGAAAATAATTAGCAAGGCAGGAAAATGCAGAATAAGATTGTAAAAACAAGATTTTGCTCAACATCCGGATTGTACGTGTGTATGCGCAGAGTGCTAGGACACACAGATAGGAGATATCATGATAAGAAAATTAGTTGCACAAGATATAAAAGCTGTTATGGATATCTGGATAAGTACCAATATAACAGCCCATGATTTTATCGCGGAGGATTATTGGAAGAAAAATTATGACATAGTAGAAAAAGAATATCTGCCCGCAGCAGATACTTATGTATATGAAGAGGGTCAGCAGATAAAAGGATTTATCAGTATAATAAATGAAGTTTTTATCGGAGGCTTGTTTGTTGACGAGAATAGTCAAGGGCAGGGGATTGGTAAAGCTTTATTAAATTATGCGAAAGAACAGTATAACGAGCTGGAGTTATGTGCCTATGCAGATAACCAAAAGGCAGTTGACTTTTATAAGCACTGCGGCTTTATCATTACAGAACAACAGCCAAATGAAGATTCAGGTTATCCGGAATATACTATGAAGTGGAAAAAAGAATAAAACTATTTGTATATGTTTGACAACCTCATATGATTATACTAAGATAATCAAAATATAAGATAAAGGCTAAGAAGAGAAGAGTATCAATATTATAGCTTAGTAACGTTCGTACTTGTAGAGGTCTATGTTGCAAGGCATAGATGAAACAGGGTGGTAACATGAAGCATGGCTCTCGTCCTTAAATAAGAATCAGGGAGGGGTGCTTTTTTCATATATTTTCGTAATGTCAGCTAAAGATAAAGAAGCGAGAGTATCTTACTTATGAGACCTCTGGAATAAACCTATATCCAGGCGCCGTCTAAGGGTATAACCTGACCATTGAGATAATCATTTCCAGAGGCAAGCTGGAATACAAGCTCTGCCACTTCCGCTGTTTTGCCAAGGCGGTTTGCAGGGATACTTTCAATCAGGGCATCCATCTCATCTTTTTCAAGGAACTGGTTCATCTGGGTATCAATGGCTCCACAGGCAATTGCATTTACCTGAATGTTACTAGGAGCCAGTTCCTTGGCAAGAGCCTTAGTAAATGCGTTGATTCCTCCCTTGGTAGCAGAATAGGCAACTTCGCAGGAAGCACCGGTTATGCCCCATACAGAGGATATATTAATAATTTTGCCCTTTTGTACAGCTATCATGCCAGGAATGGCAAGGTGGCAGCAATTAAAGACAGAAGTTAAATTCGTGTTTAATATCTCGTTCCAATCTTTAAAATTCATATCGGTGAATAATCCTATATGAGAGATTCCGGCATTATTAATCAGAACGTCAATGGTTCCGAATTGGTTTCTGGCAGCAGCGAACAGCTCCTGAACCACTTCATAGCTTCCCATATCACCAAGATAGGTAAGACAATTTACTCCAAGGCTTTCAAGCTCAGCTTTTGTTTTATTTAATTCAGTTTCTTGTTCACGACAGGTAATAACCAGATTGTAACCTTCTTTAGCAAATTTTAAAGCAATGGCTTTGCCGATACCTCGGGAAGCTCCTGTTATTAATACAGTTTTGGCACTCATAAGTTCTCCATGTTCTTTGTTTCAAGAATTTTAAGTCTTAACAACACCCATTATAACATGTCTTTTGTTTTAGAGAAACAATTACATTTGGATTATATAAGTTTATTGTGTTTCCAATTTCTTTCTGATATACTATATTTTGGTTGAATATGAGCTATAATTACCTTCTTTTGTACAAAAGTAAGGGAAAATAACAGAAAATCGTATAAAGCAATACACATAGGCTACAATAATTACAGAAACCTTTACATAAATTCGAGGAGAAAAGGCAAACTATATGGAGAATTTAACAACCAAATCAAAAGTAACACACTACATTCTGATTATAGTAGGTACGTTTTTAATGGCTGCCTCCATAAATTTAGTATATGAACCCTTAGAAATGGTAACGGGAGGGATTACAGGCCTTGCCATTGTCATTAAAAAGGTGTCTAGTATGTGGATTGAAGACGGTATTCCTATCTGGTTGTCTAACATACTATTGAATGTTCCGTTATTCATAGCTGCCATTCTTGTCAGAGGAAAAACGTTTCTTAAAAATACATTCTTCGCAACAATCAGCTTGTCAGTTGCATTATATTTAATTCCTACGGTAGACATAGTATACCAGGATTATCTGTTAGCTTCTGTTTTTGGCGGAGTAATAGGTGGTGCCGGAATCGGCATGGTATTTATTGTTCATGCATCAACCGGAGGCACCGATTTACTTGCTATGTTAATTCATAAATATAAGCCTTATTATACAGTTCCACAGATTCTTACAGTTGTAGACGGAGTAATCGTCCTTGCCGGTGTTATAAGCTTTGGTCTTACAAAAGCCTTATATGCAATTATAGCAGTTTATATAGCTGCAAAGATTTCTGACAGTATAATGGAAGGTTTAAAATTTGCTAAAATGGCGTATATTATATCTGACAATTATAATGAAATTGCCCAGCATATTATGGCAGAGTTAGATAGAGGTGTCACGGGTGTATCAGCGACGGGAATGTATTCCAACCAAGATAAAAAAATGTTGTTTTGTGTTGTTTCTAAAAAGGAAATTGTTGAATTAACCGAGATTGTAGCCAAGGTTGACCCTAAAGCGTTCATCATTGTAAGTGATGCCAGAGAGGTTATGGGAGAGGGGTTTAGAGAATATAGACAGTAAATTTAAAGAAATTTATTAAAAAAATCGGTAAAAGTACTTATTTTGAAAATGAATATACAAATTATACAAAAGGGTAAAAATTAATTTGTTAAAATGGGATATGGCTTTCATAGTGCTAATAGTGTATGATAATTCATATAGTAATAGTACAAGGTAGTATACAAAATGACATACTAATTCTAGGGAGGAAATGAGAAAATGGCAAGTTTATCTTTAAAAAATATCAACAAAACATATCCTAATGGTTTTGTGGCTGTTAAAGATTTTAACCTTGAAATAGCGGATAAGGAATTTATCATCTTCGTTGGACCATCTGGTTGTGGTAAATCAACAACATTACGTATGATAGCAGGTCTGGAAGAAATAACAGCAGGTGAATTATGGATCGGTGATAAATTAGTTAATGACGTAGAACCTAAAGACAGAGATATTGCGATGGTCTTCCAGAACTACGCATTATATCCTCATATGTCCGTTTATGATAATATGGCTTTTGGTCTTAAGTTAAGAAAGACTCCAAAAGATCAGATTGATAAATTAGTACATGAAGCAGCAAAAATCCTTGACATTGAGCATCTATTAGACCGTAAGCCTAAGGCTTTATCCGGTGGTCAGAGACAGCGTGTTGCCATGGGTCGTGCTATCGTTCGTAATCCTAAGGTATTCCTTATGGATGAACCTTTATCAAACTTGGATGCAAAATTAAGGGTACAGATGCGTATCGAAATCTCCAAGTTACACCAGAATTTACAGACAACAATCATCTACGTAACACATGATCAGACAGAAGCTATGACACTTGGTACAAGAATCGTAGTTATGAAAGACGGTGTTGTACAGCAGGTTGATTCTCCTCAGAACCTTTACAATATGCCAAATAATTTATTTGTTGCTACTTTTATCGGTTCCCCTCAGATGAATATTATTGAATCTACTGTAGTAAGAAACGGTTCTTCTGTTTCCTTACAGTTTGGATCAAATTCAATTAAATTACCTGAAGCAAAAGCTAAGAAATTAATCGATGGCGGTTATGAAGGTAAACAGGTTATGTTAGGAATTCGTCCGGAAGATGTAAAAGATGAAGAAGTATTCATCAACAACTCTCCTGACAGTATTATCGAAGCAACTGTAAGAGTATACGAATTATTAGGTGCAGAAGTTTATCTGTATTTTGCAGTAGACCAGTATGATATTACTGCAAGAGTAAATCCTCGTACAACTGCAAGACCTGGTGATACAATCAAGATTGCTTTTGATTTAGCAAGACTTCATGTGTTCGATAAAGAAACAGAACAGGTTATCTTACACTAATTATAAAGTTATTAACAGGGAATACAGCCAATGTATTCCCTGTTTTTTTATATCAAAGGAAGTTTTAGTGTATTCATGTTTAATAAAAATTGAAAATGCACATGCTTATATCAGATAGCCCCTAAAATAAGATAAGATGCTAAAAATAGTAACAATTGTTAGGCGTAGAGGGATTAAATTGTAAAAAATCTTATTCTTCTATATAGTTTATTGAATGAACTTTATAGAAGGGTATAGGATTTAACACTATTGTACGAAAAATATAATGTAAATTCTGTGATTTTAGTTTACTTTCTACTATTTCAATGTTAAAATAAAGGTTATAAATTTTAAAAGTATAAATGAATCAGATTACAGAAGGAGTGGACAATATGATATCCAATCAAATACTACAGAATACCCTTGAAGGCTTAAAAGCCATAACCAGAGTAGACCTTTGTGTTATGGATACAGAAGGGAAGGCTTTGGCAACGACCATAAACAATGCAGATGAATATGAGAACGCCGTACTAGCTTTCGTAGAATCCCCTGCTGACAGTCAGGTGTTGCAGGGCTACCAGTTTTTCAAGGTATTTGATGAGCACCAGCTGGAGTACGTAATTCTTGCAAAGGGTGACAGTGATGATGTATATATGGTGGGCAAGATTGCATCCTTCCAGATACAGAATCTGTTGGTAGCTTACAAAGAAAGATATGATAAGGATAACTTCATTAAAAACCTGTTGTTAGATAACCTATTGCTGGTAGATATTTATAACCGCGCTAAAAAGCTTCACATTGATACGGATGTAAGAAGAGTTGTATTTATCATTGAAACAAAGAATGAAAAAGATGTGAATGCATTAGAAACCGTTAGGGGATTATTTTCCGGAAAAACCAAGGATTTTATTACAGCGGTAGATGAAAAGAATATTATTCTTGTAAAAGAATTAAAACCGAATGAAAATTATGATGATATGCATAAAACGGCAAGAGTTATCTTAGATATGCTTAACACAGAGGCAATGACAAAAGTCCATGTAGCATTTGGTACAATTGTAAATGAAATCAAAGATGTGTCCAGATCTTATAAAGAAGCGAAAATGGCTCTTGATGTAGGAAAAATCTTCTATAGCGGTCGTAATGTTGTAGCTTATAGTAATTTAGGAATCGGACGTTTGATTTATCAGTTGCCTATGCCTTTGTGTAAAATGTTTATTAAAGAAATTTTTGATGGTAAATCACCGGATGAATTCGATGAAGAAACATTAACCACTATCAATAAATTCTTTGAAAACAGCTTAAATGTATCTGAAACCTCCAGACAGCTATATATCCACAGAAATACACTGGTTTACCGTCTGGACAAATTACAAAAGAGTACGAACTTGGATTTAAGAGTATTTGAAGATGCTATTACCTTTAAGATTGCATTAATGGTAGTGAAATATATGAAATATATGGAGACATTGGAGTATTAAAATGGCATATGATATGAACAAACATTTGAATGAAATCAATGCACCTGTCATTGTATTCGAAAATGTGTCGAAAGCATATCAGAAAGGAACCCCTGCAATCAGCAATATTAATCTACAGATTCGAAAAGGAGAATTTGTATTTATTGTTGGCAGCAGCGGTTCCGGCAAATCCACCATGATAAAACTGATGTTAAAAGAAATTGAGCCAACTAACGGCAAGGTCTATGTCAATTATAAAGATTTGTCCAGACTTCGCCGTGGACAAGTGGCGAAATACCGCAGAAGCTTAGGAGTAGTGTTTCAGAATTTTAGGCTGTTAAAAGACCGGAATGTATATGAGAATGTAGCCTTTGCTCAAAGAGTTATTGAGACCCCAAACAGGATTATAAGAAGGCAGGTGCCGGCAATATTATCTGTTATGGGGCTTTCTGATAAGCACAAGTCTCTGCCTAGTGAATTATCCGGCGGAGAACAGCAAAGGGTTGCACTTGCCAGAGCCCTTGTAAATAATCCGATTATTTTATTAGCAGATGAGCCTACCGGCAATCTGGATCCTAAAAATTCCTGGGAGATTATGCGGCTTTTAGAGGAAATTAACAAAAGGGGGACTACAGTGGTGGTAGTTACCCATAACAGTGATATTGTGGATAAGATGCAGAAGAGAGTGATTACAATGAACAAAGGCATATTAATCAGTGATGAACAAAAAGGTGGGTATACCCGTGCGCATTAGTACTTTTTATTATAGTCTGAAGCAGGGGTTTAAGAATATACGGCGTAACCGGATGTTTTCCCTAGCTTCTATCGGAACAATAACTGCATGTTTATTTTTATTTGGCATATTTTATTTTGTTGTATCAAATTTTCAGTATATGATAAAAACAGCCGAGACTTCCGTAGGGGTAACGGTTTTTTTTGACAAGGGAATCAACGAGGATCAAATTAAAAAAATAGGTGAAGAAATAAAGCGTCGCGATGAGGTAAATGCTATGGAATATACCTCGGCGGAAGAGACCTGGAAGAATTACAAGGAAAAATATCTAAGTAAAGAGCTTGCAGAGACCTTTGGAGATGATAATCCCTTAGAGGATTCCGCTTCTTATACGGTATACTTAAAAGAAGTTTCCTCGCAGGCAGAATTAGTGAAGTACATAGAGGGAATGGATGGAGTGAGGCAGGTAAACCATTCAGACTCCGTAGCAGATACCTTTAAAAACTTTAATGCTTTGGTAGGATATGTTTCTGCCGCAATTATTATCATACTTTTGGCAGTAGCTATATTTCTTATCAGCACAACAGTCACCATGGGTATCTCTGTAAGAAGAGAAGAAATTTCCATAATGAAGTTAATCGGTGCAACCGATACATTTATTAAGTCGCCATTTATAGTAGAGGGTGTAATTATCGGAGTAATGGGAGCAATTGTACCTTTGGTAGTATTATATTTCATGTATGATAAACTAATATCATATATTACTGAAAGATATATTAATCAATTTTATGCATTTCAATTCTTAGAGCCCCAAATTGTATTTCGTACCTTAATACCTTCGTCACTGCTAATTGGCATAGGTATTGGCTTTATCGGAAGCTATATGACCGTTAGAAGACACTTAAGGCACAGGGAATAGTGAACGGCAATGGGAGAGAGAACAGATGGAGAAAAACTGGAAGAACTTTTTGAAAACGTGGTTTAGAACGTGCAGTACCTTCTTAAAAAGGGTGGGTAACCGACAAAAGGGTATACTTGTTGCCCTTGCGGTCACCATGTTGGTGGGTTATCCATATCTTCATTCCTTTGCAACCGAGATAGATCAGGCAAAGGAAGAAAAATCTAACCTTGAAAAAAAGAAACAAGAAACAGAATTACGATTAGCGGAATTAGAAAAAGAAAAAGGTGATATACTTAATTATATAGAAAAACTAGATAAGGAATTAGAAAACCTTGCTGAAGAAGTATATACTCTGAATAAGGATATCGAAGCAACCAATGAAGATTTGAAGGTGGCAAAAGAGGAACTTGAATTAGCGAAACTGACAGAAGAGAACCAGTATTCCACCATGAAAAAACGGATACAATATATGTATGAGAACGGGCAGACTGATTATTTTGAACTGATTCTAAAATCAGATAATTTGTCCGAGATGCTAAATCAGATTGAGTATATGTCTAAAATAACCCAGTATGATAACAATCTGTTAGGTGAATATAAAGAACTCAAACAGGATGTTATTAATAAAGAACAGAAGCTTGAGGCTAAGATTGAAGAATTAAATGGCTTAAAAGAAGAACTTACCTATGAGCAGGATACCATAACCCGCCTTGTAAAAGATAAAAATGCTGAGGTCGTTAAATACGAAGCCAGCATCGACGAGACAGAATCTTTATCCGCAGAATACAGTTCAAAGCTAGCAGAACAGGAACAGGTCATTGAAGATTTGTTAGAAGCAGAACGAAAGCGTATTGAGGAAGAGGAACGAAAGAAAGAAGAAGAACGCAAACGTAAGGAAGAGGAAAGAAAGCGTCAGGAAGAAGAACGAAAGAAACAAGAGCAGGAAAAGAATAACCAGGGACAGGAGCAAAACGGCGGAGATACTTCTTCTACAGAAGAACCCTCCAATGAAGAGCCGGCTGATAACAGTGATAATACATCAACCACCAGTTTTGCATGGCCGGTACCTGCCAGTAGACGCATTACCTCATATTTTGGAAACCGTAATCAACCAACAGCAGGTGCCAGTACATATCACAAAGGGATTGATATCGGTGCAAGTACCGGAACTGAGATAGTGGCAGCTGCGTCTGGAACTGTTGTAACGGCTGCTCATAGTTCATCAGCAGGGAATTATATTATGATATCCCATGGTAACAGTACATTCACGGTTTATATGCATTGTTCTAAACTGCTGGTATCAGTAGGTCAGCAGGTTAACCAGGGTGAAACCATTGCCTTAGTAGGTTCAACGGGAGTGTCAACAGGGCCGCATCTACATTTTGGGGTATCCGTAAACGGTGGTTATGTAAATCCGTTGAATTATGTTAGTAATTAACGTATATAATGTATAGAGCCTTTAGCGTACTCAAAAAGTAAAGTATCTTATAATATATGATTTCATCCATGTAAATAGGTATGTCGGTGGCATAGGGGAGAAAGAAAGTACTTTCACACAGGCTGAAAGAAAATTTTGAAAGAAAGGAAGCCACTTTTATTCTTTCAACCATTATTAATAGTGGCAATAACACACTGGTTACAGGCGTGTTATGCAAAAGGTATTATCAATGAAAAATAAATTTATGTCAGGCTTTTTATCAGGTCTGGCAGGTGCATTGTTTTTATTTACCATAGTACTTACCATCTATGTTACACAGGTAGAAGGAAATAATAATATACTGCCACAGAATAGCAATACAGCGAAAGAGGATATAGTCTCCGCGTCGGAAAGTAAAGAAGCTACGGATAAAATTATTGAAAAAATTCATAAACTGGAAGCGTTGATTGATCAATATTATATGGAGGATGTAGATGATGAGGCGCTGGCAGAAGGTATTTACAAAGGCCTGATGCAAAGTCTGAAAGACCCATATTCAACCTATTATACCAAAGCAGAATATGATGCCTTAATGGAATCATCAAGCGGTGTATATTATGGAATCGGGGCAACAGTAAGCCAGAATGTAACAACAGGTATCATATCCATAGTAAAACCTTTTCTTACAAGCCCCGCTTATGAAGCTGGATTACTCCCAGGAGATGTTGTTTATAAAGTAAACGGGGAAGAAGTTACGGGACTTGATTTAACAGAGGTAGTCAGCCGTATTAAGGGAGAAGAGGGTACAAAAGCCCAGGTAACAATTATCCGTGAAGGCGAGGACGAACCACTGGAATTCTCCATACCAAGGAGAAAGATAGAAGTCCCGACTATTGAATATGAAATGTTAGAAGATAAAATCGGTTACATTGCCGTAACAGAATTTGATGAAATTACTGCGGAACAGTTTAGAAATGCTCTTGCCGATTTAGAAAGTCAGGGACAAAAAGGGTTAATTGTAGATATCCGTAATAATCCCGGAGGCTTATTAGATACAGTTGTAGATATGTTAAACCGCATGCTGCCCAAAGGACTTATTGTCTATACTGAAGATAAATATGGCAACAAAGATGAAAAATTCTCTGATGCAAAAGAAAAATTTGATAAACCCTTAGCAGTGTTAATCAACGGGAACAGTGCCAGTGCATCTGAAATCTTTGCGGGTGCTATTCAGGATTATGAACTTGGAACGATTGTTGGAACCACCAGCTTTGGTAAAGGGATTGTACAGTCTATCATACCTTTATTTGACGGAACTGCTATAAAAGTAACCGTATCCAAGTACTTTACGCCAAACGGTAAAAATATTCACGGTATCGGTATTGAACCGGATGTAACCGTAGAGCTTGCCGAAGGTTTAAAACAAAAAGTAGTAATTGAAAAAAGTGAAGATAATCAACTTCAAAAAGCAATTGGTATTGTAAAAGAAAAAATGAATAAATAATATAAAAGAGTAAGCATGGTGATTATATTGCCATGCTTATTTGATTAAGGAAATACTTAACAATAAAGAACAGACATTCGGAAAACATTGCTTTTAAAAAATATCTGTGATATAATGTCTAAATGTTAGAATGTATTGAGTTGTAAAAAATAGTAATGAACATTTACTATAAAAATATATTTAGTACACTATTTAGAGGCAGAAAGGACGAATACTATGAGTGAATTTAAGCTTGTTTCAGAATTTGCACCCACCGGAGACCAGCCGGTAGCTATAGCAGATTTAGTAAAAGGCTTTAAAGAAGGTAATCAGTTTGAAACATTGTTAGGTGTGACGGGTTCCGGTAAAACCTTTAGTATGGCGAATGTCATACAGGAATTAAACCGCCCTACCTTGATTATAGCACATAATAAAACCCTTGCTGCCCAGCTTTATGGTGAATTCAAGGAGTTCTTTCCAGAGAATGCGGTGGAGTACTTTGTAAGTTATTATGATTATTATCAACCGGAAGCCTATGTACCTTCCTCAGATACCTATATAGAGAAGGATTCCGCTATAAATGACGAAATTGATAAGCTGCGGCATTCCGCAACCGCCGCGCTTGCAGAACGAAGAGATGTCATTATTGTAGCCAGTGTATCCTGCATCTACGGTCTGGGAAGCCCCATTGATTATCAAGAGATGGTTATTTCTCTTAGACCTGGCATGATAAAGGAAAGAGATGAAGTACTTAGAAAGCTGATTGACCTCCAATATGATAGAAACAATATGGACTTTAAGCGTGGTACCTTCCGGGTACACGGGGATGTGGTGGAAATCTTTCCGGTAACTTCTGATGACAGAGCAATCCGAGTAGAGTTTTTCGGTGATGAAATCGACCGGATAACAGAGATTGATGTACTCACGGGTGAGATAAAGTGTAGTTTAGAGCATATAGCAATCTTCCCGGCTTCCCACTATGTAGTATCAAAGGAAAAGCTGGAAGGTGCCATATCAACCATACAAACAGAGCTTGACGAACGTGTCCGTTATTTTAAAAGTGAGGACAAGTTGTTAGAGGCACAAAGAATATCAGAAAGAACCAACTTTGATATAGAGATGTTAAGAGAAACTGGTTTTTGTTCCGGTATTGAGAACTATTCCAGACATTTATCCGGTTTGGAGCCGGGAAGCACACCACACACCTTGATTGATTATTTTCCCGAAGATTTCTTAATTATTGTGGATGAATCCCATATCACCATACCTCAGGTTCGTGGTATGTATGCAGGAGACCAGGCCAGAAAGAGTACACTGGTTGATTATGGCTTCCGTCTGCCGTCTGCTAAGGATAATCGACCTCTGAACTTTGAAGAGTTTGAAAGTAAAATCAATCAGATGATGTTCGTATCTGCCACACCTTCCGTCTATGAAAAGGAACACGAGCTGTTACGTACAGAACAGATTATCCGTCCAACCGGTTTACTAGACCCGGAAGTATTCGTAAGGCCGGTTGAAGGTCAGATTGATGACTTGATTGGTGAAGTAAATAAAGAAGTTGCGGCTAAGAATAAAATATTAGTTACAACTCTAACAAAGCGTATGGCAGAGGATTTAACTGCTTATATGAGAGAAGTGGGTATTCGGGTGAAGTATCTTCATTCGGATATCGATACGTTAGAACGTTCAGAAATCATACGCGATATGAGACTAGATGTGTTCGATGTACTAGTTGGAATCAATCTACTAAGAGAAGGTCTTGATATACCGGAGATTACTCTGGTAGCAATTCTGGATGCGGACAAGGAAGGGTTCCTGCGTTCGGAAACCTCACTGATACAGACCATAGGACGTGCTGCCCGTAACTCACAGGGACGGGTTATTATGTATGCCGATAAAATGACGGATTCCATGAATAAAGCCATCTCGGAGACCAACCGAAGAAGGGCTATCCAGGAAAAATACAACGAAGAACATGGAATTACCCCGACAACCATCCAGAAGAAGGTCAGGGAACTTATCAGTATCTCTAAAAAAGCCGATAAAGATTATTACAAGATGGAAAAAGATCCGGAATCCATGAATAAGAAAGAGCTGGAGGCTGTTATTAAAAAGGTAACGAAGGATATGCACACAGCAGCGGCAGAATTGAACTTTGAGATGGCGGCAGAATTAAGAGACCGGTTGTTAGAACTGAAAAAACAGCTTCATGATATAGATGAAGATTAATATAGAGGACGAACAAAGGTGGAACAGGGGATTTATTTAAATTTTATACACTAATTCTTGACCAGTAAAGTCTGCAAGCAAATTTGGCAAGTAATTGAACCTATGATGAAAAGTATTATAAATTTCATGACCTGCTTCATATTTGTATCGTGTAAAAAGTGCTGGAATGCACAGATTGGAGTTAAAAATGGCTGATAAGAAACAGTATATTAAAATCAGAGGTGCCAAGGAACATAACTTAAAAAATGTTAGTGTTAACATACCCAGAGACCAGTTTGTCGTGTTGACCGGATTAAGCGGTTCAGGAAAATCATCTCTGGCTTTCGATACAATTTATGCTGAAGGTCAAAGAAGATATATGGAATCCTTATCTTCCTATGCGAGACAGTTTTTGGGGCAGATGGAAAAACCCAATGTAGAAAGTATAGAAGGCTTATCCCCTGCTATCTCCATAGACCAGAAATCAACTAACCGTAATCCTCGTTCTACCGTTGGAACGGTAACGGAAATCTATGACTATTTCCGTCTGCTTTATGCCAGAATCGGTATCCCTCATTGTCCGAAATGTGGGAAAGAAATAAAGAAGCAAACCGTAGACCAGATGGTTGATGATATAATGAATCTGGAAAAAGGAAGCCGTATACAGCTCTTGGCACCAGTCGTTAGAGGACGTAAGGGCGAACATGTAAAGCTTTTTGAACAGGCGAAGAAAAGCGGTTATGTCCGGGTTATGGTAGACGGACACCTGTATGAATTGACGGAAGAAATAAAATTAGAGAAAAATATTAAACATAACATAGAAATCATTGTAGACCGTCTGATTGTTAAGGAAGGTATTGAAAAAAGACTTTCCGATTCAGTTGAAAGTGTCTTAAAATTATCCGATGGCCTACTGGTTGTAGATGTACAGGATAGCAAACCCTTAAGCTTTAGCCAGAACTTTGCCTGCCCGGATTGTGGAATTAGTATTGAAGAAATTGAACCCAGAAGTTTTTCCTTTAATAATCCTTTTGGTGCCTGCCCGGAATGTCATGGTATTGGAATCAAAATGGAATTCTCAGAAGAACTATTAATACCGGATACCTCCTTAAGTCTTGCAGGAGGTGCGATTGCAGCACCCGGCTGGCAATCAGCGGTAGACAAATCCAGTTATACCAGATGTACTTTAGAAGCATTAGCCAAGGAATATAAATTTAATCTGGACACCCCTTACAAGGACTTGCCGGAGAAAATTCGTCATATGATAATTCATGGTACAGACGGAAAATCTGTAAAGGTTCATTATAAGGGACAGCGTGGAGAAGGGGTATATGATGTAGCATTTGAAGGATTAATAAGAAATGTAGAGAGACGGTACCGTGAAACCGGTTCGGAAAGCTCTAAGCAGGAATATGAAACCTTTATGAAGACTACACCTTGTAAAGAATGCGGTGGACGCAGGTTAAAGAAAGAATCCCTGGCTGTAACCGTAGGAGAAAAGAATATATCAGAGGTTACAGACTATTCTATACGCGACTTAAGTGCATTTATGAACAATCTGGATTTAACACCCACTCAGTTGATGATTGGTGATTTGGTATTAAAGGAAATCAGGGCAAGAGTGGGCTTCCTTATGGACGTTGGCTTGGATTACTTAAGTCTTGCAAGGGCAACCGGAACTCTATCCGGTGGTGAGGCACAGAGAATCCGTCTGGCGACCCAGATTGGTTCCGGTTTAGTTGGTGTGGCATATATTCTGGATGAACCAAGTATCGGCCTTCACCAGAGGGATAATGATAAGCTGTTAAAGACCTTAAGGAATCTCAAGGAATTAGGAAATACCCTAATTGTGGTAGAGCATGACGAAGATACCATGTTTGCAGCAGACTATATTATAGATATCGGACCCGGAGCCGGCGAGCATGGCGGTGAAGTCATAGCAGCCGGAACTGCACAGGAAATCATGAAGGTGGAAGAATCTATTACCGGAGCTTATCTGAGCGGAAGAATCAGAATTCCGGTGCCTAAGGAGAGAAGACAACCCTCCGGTCATCTGACCATTAAGGGAGCAAAGGAAAATAACCTAAAGAATGTATCCGTTGATATACCTCTTGGCATAATGACCTGTATTACCGGTGTATCCGGTTCCGGTAAGAGCTCACTGATAACAGAAATTCTTCATAAGAGATTGGCAAGAGATTTAAATAGGGCACGTTGTATTCCGGGAAAACATGACGATATGATAGGAATTGATAAGCTGGATAAAGTAATTAATATTGATCAGTCACCGATTGGAAGAACACCTAGGTCAAATCCGGCAACCTATACCGGAGTATTCGACCAGATAAGAGATTTATTCGCTGCAACCCAGGATGCAAGAATGAAAGGGTATAGCAAAGGGCGTTTCAGCTTTAACATTAAAGGCGGTCGCTGTGAAGCTTGTAGCGGTGATGGTATTATCAAAATAGAGATGAACTTCCTGCCCGATGTCTATGTACCGTGTGAAGTATGCGGTGGCAAGAGATATAATCGTGAAACTCTGGAAGTAAAGTACAAAGGCAAGAGCATCTATGATGTACTGGATATGACAGTAGAAGAAGCTATGAAATTCTTTGAAAACGTTCCTTCCATCCGTAGAAAAATAGAGACATTATACGATGTAGGCTTATCCTATGTCAGACTGGGACAACCCTCTACAACTCTGTCCGGTGGTGAAGCACAGCGTATCAAACTTGCTACGGAATTAAGCAAACGAAGCACAGGTAAGACCATCTATATTTTGGATGAACCAACCACAGGACTTCACTTTGCCGATGTTCATAAGCTAATCGAAATTATGCACAGGTTATCAGAAGGCGGTAATTCCGTAGTCGTTATTGAACATAATCTGGATGTAATAAAAACGGCTGACTATATTATTGATATGGGTCCGGAAGGCGGAGATAAGGGTGGTACAGTTATTGCAAAAGGAACACCGGAAGAAGTAGCGGAGAATAAAAAATCCTATACCGGTCATTATATCAAGAAAATGCTTAATGATAACAGGGAAGAAGCTGTATAATAGTATTCTTGAAACTAATGTACTGCCCAAGTTGGTAATTATTCTAAATATGCAGAAGGAATGTTCAACCTGCTAGGCGGAGAATTGAGGCATAGCACAGTGTCTATGCTGATTGAAGACAACGCAGAAAATGATAGTGAGTCAAATAATTTTAATTAGTCCAGTTATCTGTCGGATGAAACACACGGGTCTTTCAACTAAGAACATAAAGTTCTGGAAATATATAAGATTTGATGGTCATTCAACCATAATGGCTGTCAGATAGTTTGCAGCGGTTCGCAAGAACCGCTGTTGCTGAATTCAAAGCAATTAAATTTAAACGAAATCAATTGAAATATATTGTGCTATCTAACAAAGTATGAAGATATTACGCATGCAAGCTATTCTACTTTGTTAGAAAAACGCAATAATTTAATTTATATAAATAAAACTACAGAAGAATGGAATGGTGTAAAAATGGAAAGCAATTTCTTTGCAATGATGTCACGAATGAAGTATATCAAACGATGGGCGCTTATGCGTAATTCTCAATCAGAGAATGTATCGGAGCATTCTCTGGAGGTCAGTATGATAGCCCATGCTCTGGCAGTTATCGGCAATAAGAGGCTGGGAAAAGAGTTAAACAGCGAAAGAGCAGCATTAATTGCATTATATCATGATTCTACGGAGATTATAACAGGGGATATGCCCACACCTGTTAAGTACTACAACAGTGAAATGCAAGGAGCCTTTAAAGAGATTGAAAAGCTGGCGGCCAACAGGTTGTTAAATATGCTGCCGGAGGATATCAAAGAAGAATACTATCCGTTATATTTTCCCAAGGAAGGGGAAGCATATCTTTGGAAGCTGGTAAAGGCGGCGGATAAACTATCCGCTCTGGTCAAATGTATACAGGAAGAAAAGATGGGCAATATGGAATTCGCCAGTGCGAAAGAGACAATAGAAGAAAGTCTTTTAGACATGGAATTGAAAGAGGTAGAAATCTTTATGGGGGAGTTTTTGCCGTCTTATTATAAGACGCTGGACGAACTAAAATAAAAAGTATAGATAACATGTACAGAAATCAGAGGATTGAAACAGTATTTTCTACTGGTTTTCAAGAAAGAAATGTTGTAAAATAGGTCTATGTGTTTTAAAATAAACCGATACTAATTAATGATGAATCTATTAGGAGGAATTACCAGTGGATAAGGAAATCGTAATTGTCCTGGATTTTGGCGGCCAATATAACCAGTTGATAGCCAGAAGAGTAAGGGAATGCAACGTATACTGTGAGGTATTACCTTATGATACAAGTCTAGAAAGAATCAAAGAAATCAATCCCAAGGGAATTATATTTACCGGAGGACCAGCCAGCGTATATGCAGAGGATGCACCAGCCTGTGATAAAGGAATCTTTGAATTAGGCATTCCAGTACTTGGAATCTGCTATGGTTCACAGTTAATGACCTATTCCTTAGGAGGAAAAGTGTCCAAAGCGCCTCTTAGAGAATATGGTAAAACTGAAATAACCGTTAAGAACGAATCAAAGCTGTTTGCAGACGTGAAAGATACATCTATCTGCTGGATGAGCCATACGGATTATATTGAGCAATTACCAGAAGGGTTTACTGTATCCGCCTATTCTGCATCCTGTCCGGTAGCGGCTCTTGAAAAACCTTCCCAGAACCTATATGGTGTACAGTTTCACCCGGAAGTAGTTCATACCCAGGAAGGAACAAAGATGCTTCGTAACTTCCTATACAATGTCTGTGAATGTTCCGGTGACTGGAAGATGGATTCCTTTACTGAACAATCCATTAAAGCATTGAGAGAAAAAATAGGTGATAAAAAAGTGTTATGTGCCTTATCCGGCGGTGTAGATTCCTCTGTTGCAGCAGTTATGATAAGCAAAGCGGTTGGAAAACAACTTACCTGTATCTTCGTAGACCATGGTCTTCTTCGTAAAGATGAGGGTGATGAAGTTGAAAAGATATTCACCGAGCAGTTTGACGTTAACTTTGTTCGTGTCAATGCGCAGCAAAGATTCTATGATAAATTAGCAGGCGTAGCAGAACCGGAAGAAAAGAGAAAGATAATCGGCGAAGAGTTTATCCGTGTTTTTGAAGAAGAAGCCAAGAAAATCGGAGTCGTTGACTATTTAGTACAGGGAACCATATATCCTGACGTAATTGAAAGCGGTCTTGGTAAATCTGCAGTCATTAAGAGCCACCATAATGTAGGCGGACTTCCCGATTATGTAGATTTTAAAGAAATCATTGAACCACTTCGTGACTTATTCAAGGATGAAGTACGTAGAGCCGGATTAGAAATTGGAATTCCTGAAAAGTTAGTATTCAGACAGCCATTCCCAGGACCTGGTCTTGCCATCCGTATCATTGGTGAAGTAACCGAAGAGAAAGTTAAGATACTACAGGAAGCAGATTATATCTACCGTGAAGAAATTGCGAATGCAGGTCTTGACAGAAGCATCGGACAGTATTTTGCTGCACTTACCAACATGCGTTCTGTAGGCGTAATGGGTGATGAAAGAACCTATGACTATGCTGTAGCATTACGTGCGGTAACAACTACCGACTTTATGACAGCAGAAGCAGCAGACCTGCCTTGGGAAGTACTTGGTAAGGTATCCTCAAGGATAGTAAATGAAGTTAAACATATTAATAGAGTACTCTATGATTGTACTGGGAAACCACCGGCAACGATAGAGTTTGAGTAGAGAACAAAGCCCCAAGAATGGCGTATTTACGCGGTTCTTGGGGCTTTTCTTTGATGTGTGATACCTTTTTGATACCTAGATTTATTCTGGAAATAAGTCGAGTAGCTCATTTTCTAAACCGTGTGCTAGTTTTACTAAATCGACAGATTCACAAATTTTTTCTCTTTCGGTTTGTTTTTCGGAAAGCAAAGAGTTTATAGTTGAATCATTTATTATGGAAACTATGGAATGTTTATATTTTACTTGTGCTTCATTTTCGTAAAAAGCCATTCTTGTTATAGGATTTCGTTTAGCGATTTGCGCAAGGGATTCATCATGGGTAGCAAGAGACTGCAATGATAAGCAATTATACATATTGGATAACATTGCCATTTCAGTAGGGAGATTCCATAAATGAAATAAATCCCATGCCATACCCTCTATCTTTCTAAGTTTTTCTTTTGCCAATGGCTGTATCTTTGCAAAAAACCTTGTTACACATTCTTCGGATCTATCAAAATACCAATAAGCTAAAATGATACCGTTTTCAAAGTAAACACCAAGTTGTTTGTTTGTAAAATCAATAAGTTGAGCCAGTTTATTTTTTGAACTTTCTTTCGTTGAAAAAGCAATTATAAACATTTTAATTAATAAGCAATAAATACTTTTAGCTCTTTTTTCGTTTTCTTTTTGAGTTAAACGCATTTCTTTCATTTGATTCCAAGCAGCATCAGAATATGTATAATCGCTGATATCAGATTGAAAAGAAAGAGTATGTAAATCATTCAATGTAATTCTATCAAAGGTGAAGAACCTTAAAAGACTTAAATACGCTTTTTCTTCGTTTTTCATCCCTAACGAATTAAGACTATCTTCTAAAAGATAAGGTGAAGAATTTAACCTTAGGTTATTTTGCTTAATATGAATTAGTAGATTAAAAAAGTCTTGATCAATTATTTGATCGCTTTGAAATTGTTTCTGTAGCATAGATATAATATTTGAATCTAAATTGATTGTGGTGCATGTCTAATTAAAAGTTCTTTTTTGGGTGAATTCCACATTTTTGAATCTAATAATATTGTTTTATTATAGTCACCTAAATTAACAATTGAATACTTGTTAATTTGAATTTCATTGTTTACATTTTCAAAATCTGTATTTCCATTGCAATCAAAAAGAATTACGTTAATTTTGCTGATAAAAGGTGAGAATAAATATTTCTCATATACACTAATTGGTTTTTTTGTGTAGAGTATAGAGCCGATAATTTCTTTAACCTCTGCAGGCCATTGATACATGTATATACCTCCTCTTAAATGTCAAGCAAATAGTAATATATACGCTTATGATAAATTATTAATCTGTGCTAAGTATTTTCTTGTTAGATGCTTTTCATTTATATTCTCAATTGAGTGAGGAAGATTATTTATAAAGTTAGGGATAGTTCGGCTGTCGATGTAAGCACCAGCAGCAACGTTTAAGAAAGATGCACTATCTAAATTTCCATTCAATAATTGATTTATTCCATAAGTTGTTAAAATTATGGAGCCCAACATTTCAAAACTATTTTCGCAGATTCTAATAAAGTCACTTTTATAGCTTAATAAGTCAGTAAGTGAATATCCTGGTGTATTATTTTCTTTAGCAACTATTAGATTTTTAATTTCGCTTACATAAGCATAACGAAGCTGATTAAAGTCATTAGAAGATCTTAGTTCAATAATAGTATTAAGTGGTATTTGTGAAATGTTTTTTGGTAAATTAATTTCAATGTTACTCTGAGCATATTGTAATTCTAAATGATTTCGCTTTGCTATTTTTTTATTGCGATTTAAAAGTAAATTGTTATATTTAGAAGAATCAGTAATGGAATCCATTTCTTGTAATATCGATATCCTCTCGGCTAAAAAGCTCATATATAGATATGCTAAATCTTCGTTAATCTTAATTCCAAAATCACATTCAGAAGCAATGCCTTCTAAAATACAGAAATCGTGAAAGTCTTGTGAGAATTTTCCGTTATACAGAGTGTAGTTTTGGGTTGAGCGATTCCGCCACTTATCTCGTATTGTGTAACTATTTGTATTATGGTAGGGATGGCCAAATCGTCCACCATATCTATGTGGATATTGCAGATACTGTTCGAACTCCTCTATTGCCTTTTGAGATGCCCATGCTCCTTCATCATAATCAGGCTGATATGGACGTATCAAATTAGTTTCATCAATTATTTGAATTGTGTGTGAACTTAAATAAGTCTCTTTATCATATGGAATCATTGGGATAATAGGTCTTATTTCATCTAAATATAATAATGCAAATTTTAACCAATTGATATCCTGTGCTTCAAATCCTGGGTAATATAACATAAAATTCCTCCTTAGTATGTTATTTATAAATCTACTTACTCTAATTATGCCATTTTTTGTGCGATACAAACTTTCCGCAATCATCACGAGTATCTGGCCAATTCAATTTCCATTCCAAATACTCATTTTCAGTTATCTCCTTATTCGCCAGCTCCTGCTTTCGAATCAACCATTCACTCATGAATTCATCAACCAATCCATAATTAAACCACATACTAACTGGCAGTTCATCTGGCCAGTAATCCTCATTGTCATCATATTAGGCTAGCACTTTTGTAGTGGTTTTTTTATTGCTACGGATAAGAGAGAAAAGATTGATTGCACCACGGTTATCTTCATCTAGCCAGAAGAAAGTCTGCATAATATCTTCTGCACTGCTAGTGTGTAATAGATTATATTTTCCATTAATTAAGTATACTCCTTTCGATTCTCCAATCCATAATCTGGATAAGATGGTTTGAGAATTGATTAGAATAATTCTGATCTATACGTACTATCACCTAACGTGAAGAACAGAAAGCATTTGTCATAATAATTTTTATATTCATTAATCTTATATTGTACAGATGTAAGTTCGGTAATCATATTATTGTAAAATTGCTGGCCAATAGGGGTTACTGAATCATTCTCCATTGAATATAAAGCATCATTCCCAATCTTGAAGAAAATTTCTTGAATTACATATCTACCACGTTCTATTCCATAAAAACTATTTTTGGCTTTGTCAAGATTCTTAATAACCTGTGTGAGAATGGGCGTTGGATCTGTTATTAATTTAAGATACTCATGCATGTTAATTTTATTTGAATTGTTAGCAGGTATTTCGAAATAAAAATCATTTAGCTGTATAATTACATTCAATAATTCAATTGTATGTAGATCTACATTTGAGGAAGAGCAATCTTCTGTAGAATCACTAGGTGAGGATGATTCTGTAGCAGAATTAAATGGTAATCCGGACTTAAATATGATTTCAATTGGAATTCGGTTTCTTGAAAAAGTAAATTTATCTAGATTGGATTTATTATCGTACACATAATTAATGAATTCTGATATAAAAAGAGAGATTTCACTTGTATTACTATTTGAATTATCTATATAATCTTCAATATCAAAATTTTCTTTATCGAATTCGCATATATAACCATTTTTAATACAGATTGTATAATTTTTTCGTATAAAATCTGCATGTTCTTCGTAGGTATTAAATATTTCCGATATTAGGAACACTATGCGCTCAAGGGCTTTACTGCTACCTATTTCTTTATTGGATTCAAAACCAAAAGGAATTCTTTTGATTTCTAAATATATTTCTTCATTTAGTTTATTCATCAGTCGTATATCAGCAGTACAATGACTGGAATTATTAAGAATATACGGTTTTCTATTCGGATTCATCTTTAATAATAATTTTTGAACTTCTATAGCGTCTTCTTTGTCAGGGCATCCAGCAAATTCATAGTTATCATTTAATAGCAGTTCAAATATATTTTTAGTACTTGAATAAGTACATTCTTTTGTTGTGCAGTTGCAACAATAATTAAAATACATAACAGCCTCCATTCTCGTTACATAATAATAATTTTCAGTTATATTTTGTTGTATTTTTGCAATCATCACAAGTATCCGGCCAATTCAGTTTCCATTCCAAATACTCATTTTCTGTAATCTCTTTCTTTGCCAGCTCCTGCTTTCGAATCATCCATTCCCTCATGAATTCATCAACCAATCCATAATTAAACCACATACCAACTGGCGGTTCATCTGGCCAGTAATCATCATTGTCATCATATTGGGCTACCGCCTTTGTGGTGGCTTTTTCTTTTTTATTACTACGGATAAGAGAAAAAAGATTGATTGCACCACGGTTATCTTCGTCCAGCCAGAAGAAAGTCTGCATAATATCTTCTGCGCTTCCTGGAACTTCGCTGACAAAGTTAAGGGGATTGATATCCATAGCCTTTGCCATATCTATAAGCATGTCTTTTTGAGGAACTCTGTAATCGCATTCGTATTGTGCAATACGATTTGCAGCGCCTTTTTCTTCTAAACCAACAGCAACTCCAAGTTCCTGCTGGGTCATTTTTCTGAGTTTTCGTACAAATTTTATTTTTTTACCAATGGTCATAGTCTGCCTCCTTTACTGGAAATTAAATAAAAATGAAACCTTATAGGACTTATTATATCTGATAAATGAGATACAGTAAATAAAAATATTCGCCTAGAGGCGAAAATAATATTGACATTCGCTATGAGGCGAATTATAATGGGTATCACAATAGGGCATTCGCTATGAAGCGAATACTAATACAACTGAATGAGCGGTACCATATGTTAACAGACATTCGCCAAGACCTTCTGATAAGGAAGCGAGCGATGATGACACTCCCAGAACTGGCGGGAATATCTCACACAAGAGCAGGCCCGGGGCGAATAGCCGAGGTTGATTTACGCGAGTAGCGATGAGAATACTATGCTTGCATAAGTATTCGAGGAGCACCGCGATAGTGTTAGAAAGAATTTCTAACACCGAAACATCAACAACATATGAATACACAGAACGCCAACGATTTTCCAAACAGGAAAACCGTAGCTATAACGTGAGTTATAGCACCTGATCTTGCTGCAATAGTCCAAACAATAGTTGAGCGGCCGGGGGGTTCTCAAGGTCCCTAGTTAGATTTTGAAATTTTTATACAAAGGAGGTGGACGGATGGAAGGAGCAATTTATATTACAGCAGCTGAGATGGCTGAAATGCTTGGCATTTCAAAACCATATGCGTATAAGCTCATCAAACAGATGAATGAAGAGCTTGACGCAAAAGGTTTTATTACCATTCCTGGCAAAGTAGCAATTAAGTATTTTGAAGAGAAGTTTTACGGAGTAACAGTAACAGCGTAACGAAAGGAGAAATTGATGGCAGCATATAAAGATGAGGAGCGAGGCACATGGTATGTCTCGTTCCATTATTACGATTGGACTGGCAAGAACAAGCGCAAATTGAAGCGTGGTTTCAAAACCAGAAGAGAGGCATTAGAGTGGGAGCAGCATTTTCGCATGAAGGAAGAGGCTAATTTGGAAATGACTTTTGATGACTTTGTCGAAGCCTATACAAGAGACATGAAACCCAAATTAAAAGAAAATACTTGGAACACGAAAGAAGCGGTTATTAACAGCAAGATACTCCCTTATTTTAAGGATAAGAAAATGAAGGATATCAAGCCGACAGATATTATTCAGTGGCAGAACCAAATGATTAAGCTTAAGAATCCGCAAGGAGCATTATTTAAGCCTACTTACCTGAAAACAATTCAATCGGAGATAAGCGCATTATTTAATCATGCGGTACGTTTTTATGAATTGAAAGAGAATCCGGTAGTGAAGGCAGGACCATTGGGAAAAGGGAAAGCAGACGAAATGCTCTTTTGGACAAAAGAAGAGTATTTGAAATTTATCGAGCAGGTAAAGGACAAGCCAGTTTCCTATTACGCATTTCAGATTCTATATTGGTGTGGTCTTCGTATGGGGGAACTATTAGCACTAACACCAGCAGATATTGATGTCCCAAAGAGTATGATTCATATCACAAAATCTTATCAGCGAATCAGGGGTAAGGATGTTATTACAGATCCAAAGACTCCAAAGAGTAAACGAGATGTAGTGATTCCTGATTTCTTGCGTGATGAACTACAGGACTATATGAGTCGGTTATATGGAATTACCAAGAAAGATAGGTTATTTCATATTACAAAAACATATTTGCACCATGAAATGGATCGTGGGGCTAAGAAAGCAGGAGTGCAGAGAATCAGAATCCATGACCTGCGCCACAGCCACGTATCCCTTTTAATCAGCATGGGATTTACAGCCGTAGCCATTGGTTCAAGAGTAGGTCATGAAAGTTCAGATATAACTTTTCGCTATGCCCATATGTTTCCAAGTGAGCAAAAACAGATGGCAACCATGTTAAATGATGCATTTGTGATTACAGATAAGGAAGGTGATGAATAATGCCGGGAGTTCATAAGAATCCAACGATTAGTTTTCGTATTTCCGATTATGAAAGAAGAGAAATTGAAGCGAAGATTAAGGCAAGTGGAATGCAGAAAAAAGATTATTTTGTTCGTTCCTGTATTTATAACCATGTGTGTGTTGTTGGTAAGAAAGAGACGGTATATGTGTTGGTGGAGGAGTTGCAGAAAATGCAACAAAATCTTTATCAGTTGAATGAACAGATTTTATCAGAAGATATTCAGATAACCAGTGAAGAAATGCAGGAATTACAGCTTGATTACGAATATATGCTAAAAGCTATTTTGTGGATGCTTGAAGGTGCACGATATTTGTGGGAAGGAAAAAGTACAGCAGGGAAGGAGAGTGATAATTGTGGAGGAAGCAAAAGTTGAACTAAAGATGATTAATATGGCAGATGTTCAGGCGAGTTCCATCGATTGGCTTTGGTATCCGTTTATTCCATATGGAAAACTTACCATCATTCAGGGTGATCCTGGAGATGGTAAAAGTACTTTGGTATTGAATATAGCAGCTAGACTATCAATGGGAGAAGGCCTTGATGATGAAATGAAACCTACGGAACCAATAAATGTAATTTACCAAACGGCAGAAGACGGTTTGGCTGACACTGTGAAGCCTAGGCTAGAACTTGCAGGAGCCGATTGTAGTCGGATTTCTATTATAGATGAAAGTGAAAAATCAGTATCTATGGTAGATGAGCGATTAGAGGAGGCGATAATGAAACAACAAGCAAAACTCCTTATCCTAGATCCGATTCAGGCATATCTTGGTGGTGGTACGGATATGAATCGTGCCAATGAAGCTCGTGATATGACCAAAAAGCTTGGAGCATTAGCTGAGAAAACGGGGTGCGCCATTGTTCTTATCGGTCACATGAATAAAGGTGGTGGTGCAAAAGCAGCATATCGTGGTATGGGTTCTATAGATTTCTTTGCAGTTGCAAGAAGCATGATTCTAGTTGGGCGAATCGAAGGGCAGGAACAAATGATGGCGGTGATTCAGATTAAGAATAACTTAGCTGCCTTTGGACATGCCAAAGCATTTGCCCTTGAAGAAGATGGTTTTTGCTGGATAGGTGATTATGATATTACTGCGGATGAAGTACTTGGTGGGGTTGTTCCAAAAGCAAATAAATTGGAACAGGCAAAGCAGTTATTGAAAGATTTGTGTGCAGACAAGACCATGATGCCGAGTAGCGAAATTATGGATATTGCCTTGGGTGAAGGAATTTCCAAGAGGACCTTGGAAAGTGCCAAGAAGGAATTAGGAATTAAAGCAAAGCGGGTCAACAATATCTGGTACTGGGATTTGAAACAAGATGATATGAATGAGATTTGATAGTAAGACCGCAACATTGCAAAGTATCAGATTTTACGGTCTTAAAATTGCGGTGTTACACATGATTGCAAGGTTGCAAACACAATAGGCTTTGCGGTGTTGCGGTCTTGCAGATTATAAAAGAAAGGACGTATGTGTCATGAAGGAAGAAACAATATTTGAGAAGATGGGGATAGAGTATCAGGAGGTTGCTGGAATTTTTTATCCGATTTTATCTGTTCCATCGGAGGATAACCAGTGTCACAATGTTGGGAAATATGGTCGTATGTGGATTGAACATATTAAGTTAACTTACCCACAGCGATATCGTAGTCTATTGCGCTTTGGAGAATTAAAGGAGCGAGCAGAAATGGTTAATGAAACAGCATACGAACTGTTAGAAGACATTGAAGTCAGATGGCTGAGTAAACATAGACCAAAGAATTCTAATTCCTTTATAGAACAGTTACACCTTCGTAACCAGGCGCGAATGATGGCAGAGGAAGTTGTGCTTCATGACGTAGTCAGACAGTTTCACTAAAATTAGCAAACACAAGAAAGAGAGGATTTTTTATGAATCAATATAGAGTAGATGGGAGCCTGATTATTGCTGTAGATCACGGTTTCGGAAATATGAAAACAGCAAATATAGTATTTAGCAATGGAATGGCGGTATATGACACAGAGCCAATTATGAGCAGAGATTATCTGTTCTTTGCGGGAAAGTATTATGTGCTGAATCAGGGACATAAGCCATATGCTTCTGAAAAAATTAACGATGATGATTTTTATATTCTTACCATTGCAGCGATTGCAAAGGAACTTCGATTAAGAGGCATTACAAGAGAGCAAGTTCACCTTGCGGTAGGATTACCACTAAAATGGAGGGACGTACAGCAGGAGGAATTCAAGAAGTATTTGCTACGAAATAAGCATGTGGAATTTACCTATTGTGGAAGTAAATATTTCGTAGAAATTACTGGGTGTAGTGTAATGCCACAATGTTATGCTGCTGTGGCAGAAAAGTTAGGTTCTTATCAGGGGCTTAATATGCTAGCTGACATTGGAAATGGAACTATGAATGTTATGTATCTTCAGGATGGTAGAACCATTGAGAAAAAGATGTGGACGGAAATTCTTGGGGTGAAGCAATGCGCTTTGCTAATTCACGATGCAGTGCTCAATAAGTTTCAGGTGGAACTGGACGAAAGCCTGTTGAATTCCTATCTCATGAAAGGAAGGGCTGATGTAGACGAAGAATATTTGAAGTTTATGGAAGAGACAGCGAAGACCTATGTGCAAAGTATTTTCCTGAAATTAAAGGAACTTGGTTATAATTCCAAACTGATGAAACTGCACTTCATGGGTGGTGGAGCAAAACTGGTAGAGCTATTTGGAGAGTATGAACCGGCAAGAGTATCTTTTAATCATGACATTTGTGCCAATGCCAAAGGCTTCGAGTATTTCTGTTATCTCGCAATGCGTAAACGTAGACGTGCTTAAGAAGGGAGATGGGGCAAATGAAGGATACAGAACAAAAGACAGTTCGCTTCTATGCCAATAATCCGAAGCATAAGGAGGCGTGGGAGTATCTTCACCAACTGGATAAGGAGATTTGTTCGTCACAGCAGGATTTTATAGTCGATGCAATTAACAGCTATTATCACAAGATGGCAGAGATGAAAGATGATCCTTATCTGGAGACACGAGAGCGTGAAGAAGAATTTATTAAGCGGATTACACATGGAGTGATGGAACAATTAACAGCAGACCTTCCCAAGGTGGTTGGTGGATTTTTGATTGGTTTGTTGGCAGGAGAAACAGATGGTGCGTCATCCATTGGGAGAATACTTGCAGAGAAGTTTAGAGGTGTTGCGGCTAATGAGTGTAATGTTGGTACTTCGTCAAATGTTGAGGTAAAGGAAGCTGAAATCAAAGCTGATATCAGTGAAGCGGAAGTGGCTGACAATGAGTACTTGGATTTAGACAACATTTTCTAAAAGAAATCAGAAATGTAATCACTTGTGAAAAGATGACATCATGAAAAAGCCATTCTGGTATCAGAAATCGCTGATGAAATGACTGGTGCCAGATGTCTTGCTTTTTGCAATCAGAAGAGGCTGATAGATTTCATTTCTGATATTTTTATGCTTTTGGTAAATATCATAAGTGTAATTTTATTGTATATTATATCGCCCACTGCGGTGGGCTAAATATCGGGTGCAGGTGCTCCTGCCAAGACGTCCGCTATTGCGGATGGGAAAAGTGCTACCTTTTCCGTATCTTGCAAACCCTGTGAACCGTACTAAGAGAATTACTTTGGCATTAGCCAGGGAAGAAAGGAGATAAAGACAATGGCACAGATAAGAGAAAGTTGTACCAAAACACAGAGGAAGATTGGAGGATTTTTATATGACAAATGGAAAACGAAAATACCTATCCTGTAAGAAGGATTGTCATGTTTCTCTAAAATTATCGGAGGAAGATTTTATAAAGCTGGAATCAGATGCGAAATCAGCAGGAATGGATCGAAGCAAATATTTGCGAGCTTTGATTCAGAATGCAAAAGGGATTGATCAAACGTATGTGGCAGATAGGGCACAGTTAATCAGAAAGGTTTCGGGAGTATCAAACAATGTGAACCAGATGGCACATTTAGCAAATGCGCAAGGACAGATATATTTTTCTGCAATAGAAGAGGCTCGTCAGGAAGTGGTCAAGCTTCAGGACATTTTGAAGGAGGTACTAGACGTATGGCAATTACGAAAATCATGCACATGAATTCAGAGAAAAACCGTAATCCGGCACAACATCTTCAAAATGCACTGGAGTATATTCAAAATCCAGACAAGACTGAGAAATTATTTTTGGTGGGCAGTGTAAACTGCCTGCCAGAAACAGCCTTTGAACAGATGATGGATACAAAGAAGCTGTTTCAGAAGACGAATAAGAGGCAAGGTTATCATATTGTATTGTCCTTGAAACCGGGAGAGGGAACACCAGAAATTGCATTTGATATGGCACGAAGGTTCACGGAGGAATTTCTTGGTGACAGATATGAAGCTGTTTATGCCGTTCATATTGATAAAGATCATATTCATAGTCACATCGTTTGGAATAGTGTGAGTCTTCTTGATGGTAGAAAGTACGATTATAAGAGGGTGACTGGAAGCATGTGATTCAGCCAATTACCAACAAGCTTTGCAAGGAATATGGATTATCCGTTATCGAAGCAGAGTATGTGAAGAATTCGCAGAATCTTTCCAGAAAAGAATGGCAATATGAACAGACATTTAAGGAAATGATTCATCGAGACGCAATGTTTTGTGCTTCCTACGCTGGTAGCATGGAACATTTTTTGTTTTTAATGCAGCGATTAGGCTATGAATTCAAGTCGAAGGAATATCTTACTGTGAAGATGCCAGGACGTAAGCTGTATCATCGTTTGGATAAAATGGATGAATACTTTGCAGAGGACAGATTCAAATATTGTTTTGAATACACGAGTATGAATATACCCTACTTTCACGCTACAAATCCAACTTGGATAAAGCGCAGTAATATGTCACCCTATCAAAAAAAGTTTTATGGAAAGATGTATCGTCTGCGTATGATTGAGCAGAAACGTTTTTATGTGAAATCAGCCAAGTATGCAAAAGATTTGATGTTGTTCCATAAGTTGCAGGAAGAGTACCTTTTTCTTGCAAATAATAATATTCGTACCATAGAGGATCTACTTGATATTAGAGAAAGTAAGCTGGAGCGTATTGATGAAATTACAAAGATTCAGGACTCTATTTACAAGCAAAATTCCAGTAAGAAACGAGCTTGTAATTCTGATGGGGATTGGAGGGCGTATCAGAATTGGCGAATTGACGAGTACAGTAAACTGGATCAGCTAAAGGTAGAGAAAAAAGAAGCCAAGAATATGGTTGCAATGGCTGAGCGATGTTTGGCTGAAAAGTTAGATACAGCAATGGATGTGATATCAGAGTTTGAAGAAATTAATGCTACGAATAAGATTGAAATTCCTGAGTTTGTTGAGGAGCGAGCATTGGAGTCGAAAGCTGAAATTGTAAGGGAAATTTCTTATTTGGAGGATAAGAAAATATCTATGCATCAGAAACCAATAGCGAAGCCGATGGTATTTTATGAGGAGAAGCCTAAAAGGGATGAAACGATGCAAGATCATCAGGAGTTGGAGGAGCATATAGAGCAGTCGCAATATCAGAATATCTCGTTACAAGTGGAGCCACTGGCAAGTGAGCAAGATTTAAAAAGCATTGTACTAGATCAGTCAGAAATAAAACCTGAATTAGTGGCTTATACAGAGTCACTTCCTGATAGGTTTTCGGAGTATTCTCTTTTATCTGTAGAAGAAAAAGTGAAGCGTTATCAGATGACAGGTAAGGAGGATACATATGCTATGGTGGAAGCTTATTTTAAGCGCATTGGTCATCCAATTTATTTTGGAGAAATCTATGATGAAGCGAAAGAACTAGAAACTGCTTATAAATCCAGCTTGATAGAGGAACAATCGGAATTAATAGCTGTAGAAATGCTGGTGGATGGAATTACACCTGAATCATATTTTCTTTTATCCGTGGCTTCTAAGGCAAAGTATTTCGAATTTGATATGGCTGATAATAATTATAATTTAAGCTTGTATAAAGAAGTTATGCGGAAGATGAATCAAAAGATATCCAGTGCTGAATTGTTTGAGGGGTATCAGGAGATTTACGAGGCAAAGATGATGAATCGGATGGTCGGAATGCAGGAAAAGAAATGGGATAGAAGTAGGTAGTGTAGTGATGTGTTGCTATTTGGTATGTATTACCGGTAGCAACATATTTTGGTGTAAAATAATTATTATCATAAAATGGCATAAAACTTCAAAAATCGTTTGTTTTGCAAAAGTGGTTATGGTAAAATGGTTTTAAAATAAAACCATAAAAAAATGATTTTTAGATAATGAGGATTAGAATATGAATGAAATACTGGGCTTTGTAAATGAAAAAACAAAGGTATTGGTAATTCTAAAGGAGAATCAATTACAAATCGATGGAAAGAGCATTTGCCCATTGAATCAGCAAGAAATAGCCAATTTGGTACCCTGTGGAAAACTTAAGGTAAATCAGATATTGAAAGAATTGATTGACGATGGATATGTTGAAATGCTTCATACAAAAGGTCGGTATATTGTTACGGCTAAGGCATATGAAGTGTTGAAAAAATTGTCGTTTAAGTAGTGTAAGTCCTGAAAAATGGACAGGGATTATTATACAATTTGTAGAAAAATCGAAAGAACTTTTAGTTGAGTTTGAAAAGAAATCGAATTATGGAGGGGGAAAAAATGGAAGAATTACTTATTGAACTAAAAAATACCTATGGAAAAGAAGCAGAATTTAGAGATGGACAACAAGAAGCTATTCAAGGTGTTCTTGACGGAAAGAGATTGTTGGTGGTTCAAAAAACAGGATGGGGTAAGAGTCTTGTGTACTTTCTTGCAACAAAAGTGTTGAGAAAACGGGGTAAAGGGATAACACTTATTATAAGTCCGTTATTAGCATTAATGAATAATCAGATTGAATCAGCTAATAAACTTGGGTTAAATGTTGAAACAATAAACTCTGAAAATGCTGAGGATTGGGACTCTATAACGGAGCAATTGAGCAAAGGTAATATCGATGCCTTAATAATCTCACCAGAACGATTATCTAATCCAGAGTTTAAAAAGTTACTTATGGATAGGCTCGCAGCACAGATATCTCTATTTGTTGTTGATGAAGCTCACTGTATTTCAGATTGGGGACATGATTTTAGACCAGATTATAGAAGAATTGTAGATATTATTAATAGATTACCGTCAAATATTCCGGTACTTGCAACTACAGCAACGGCAAATGATCGAGTAGTTAATGATATCAAAAAGCAATTAGGGGATAAATTGCTCATAAGTAGAGGTAGCCTTATGAGAGAATCATTATCATTGCAAGTTATTGAATTACATTCAAAAGAAGCACGAATGGCGTGGATTTTACAAAATATAAATAAAATACCAGGAACAGGTATTATTTATTGTTTGACGGTGAATGATTGTAAGTTATTGAATAAATGGTTAAATGAGAATGGAATTAGTAGCGAAAGTTACTTTGCGGGACTAGATGCAGAAAAGAAAAATGAAGTAGTTAATTCTTTTATGAATAATTCCATAAAAGTTCTTGTTGCTACAGTTGCATTTGGTATGGGGTTCGATAAGCCAGATATAGGATTTGTAATTCACTTTCAGAGACCGGGGAATATAGTTGCATATTATCAACAAATCGGTCGTGCAGGCAGAGGAATAGATAAAGCATATGCGATATTATTATGTGGTGGTGAAGATGATGATATTAATAATTATTTTATAGATTCAGCGTTTCCAACGGAAGAACTGATGGAGACTATTGTTAATACGGTTATGCAACATCCTGGAATCAGAATTACTCAGTTAGAAAAGTATATTAATATGAAACCTTCAAAAATTAAGTCATGTGTAAAATATTTGTTAGTAAATGGGGACATTTATGTTGAAGATAAACAATATTATAAGACAACACGCATATGGAAACCAGATTTAGAGAAGAGTAGAGAAATAACAAATATCAGAAAAAAAGAACTTTTGGAAATAGAAGAGTTTTCAAAACAAGTTAACTGTTATATGGAGTATATCGCTAATATTTTGGATGACACGGACGCAAAAGCATGTGGATCATGTGAAAATTGTGTTGGACATCCATTGATAAAAGTTGAAGTACCAGAGATCTTAGTGTTAAAGGCGCAACAATTCATTCGAGAAGATTTTAATATTATTGAAGCAAGAAAACAATGGCCATCTGGAGAAAGAATTGATGGAGGAAATCGTATTTCTGCTGAATTAATATGCGAGACAGGAAGAGTATTAAGTAATTATGGAGATGCTGGTTGGGGAAAACTTGTATCAGCAGGCAAGTATAAGGATAATTTTTTTGATGATAAATTAGTGGAGGCATCGGGATTGTTACTTGAAAATTTTATTAGAGATAATAATATTAAATGGGTAACAAGTGTGCCATCCATTAGAAGACCAGAATTGGTAAAATCTTTTGCGGAGAGACTGGCTTCAAGATTGGGATTAAAGTATTACGATGCAATTGAAAAAGTAAATAATAATAGATGCCAAAAAGAATTAAATACAAGTTATTTGCAGTATGAAAATGCATATAATTCTTTTGAGGTGAGCCATGTATATGATGAAAATGTTTTATTGGTAGACGATATGGTAGATTCTAGATGGACATTTACAGTATGTGGATATAAACTAAGAAAGAATGGGAGTGGGAGGGTTTTTCCTTTTGCATTAGCAAACAGTGCAGGTAGAAATGGAGATGAATAAATGAAATTTTCAGATAATGCAATGAGCGCAATTTTATTGTGCAGCTACATTGGAATTAATAAAGACGATACAGCGAAGCCGTTCTCACTTGGTGAGTGGAATCAGTTTTTGGACAAAGTTATTGATATGAAACTCGACCCAAGTGTTGTATTAAGCAATGATATGGGAATGTTAACTCGATTAAAATATAGTAGTAATGAAATTGAACGAATAAAAAAATTGGTATCGCGTGGTGGGGCTGTTGCGTTTGAAATTGATGATTTGTCAAACAAAGGAATAGAAGTAATAACGTTATTTGATGCGGACTATCCGGTGCTATTAAAAAGAAAATTAAAAAGAAAAACACCTCCAATTTTATTTTATGCGGGTGATATTAATTTGGCAAAGAAAATAGGAATTGCTGTTGTTGGGTCAAGAGATGTGGATCAAGCTGGAATGGAGTTTACAAGAAAACTTGTGTCTAGAGCTTCTGAAGAAAGATTGGTTGTATATTCAGGAGGAGCAAAAGGTGTTGATTCAATATCGGAAATAACCGCAATCGAAAACGGTAGTGCTGTTGTATCATTCATTGCAGATTCACTAAGTGCTAAAATAAAGAAGAAAGAAGTACTTAAAAATATATTACAGCAGAAATTATTACTAATTTCAGATGTAAAACCAGAAGCAGGATTTAGTGCGGCTAGAGCTATGAATAGAAATAAATATATATATGCAGCTGCTTATGGAGCGTTTGTTATTTCTTCAGACTATAACAAAGGTGGAACATGGGCTGGTGCAATTGAAAATATAAAAAATGATTGGACAAAAGAGTTTGTTTGGAATCATAAAGAATATAATGGAAATATAAAGCTTATTGAAAAAGGAGCTATTCCATATGAGTTAAGCGATGAAAAAATATATGATTCGATAACAAAAAAAGAAAGCAGTTACAATCAATTAGATATATTTAATCTAACCACTACGATAGTTAATGAAACTTCAAATGAGTATAAAAAAATAGAAAATCAAAACATCGTGATTTCGCAAGATATTTATGAAGTTGTTAAAGATTATATTGTAGGAAATATAGGAAGTGGGTTGAGTCTGGAACAAGCGTCAGAACAGTTTAAGGTTGCGAAAGGTCAGATGAAAATATGGTTAAAAAGATTATGTGATGACGAAAAGATTATACTTGAAAATGCTATCTATTCAAAAAAATCTACAAACTAATTATAACAACTATGAAAAAGATTCAGGAGGTTGAAGTATTGGAATTTATTGAAGAAGAAATAATAAAAATATTAACACTAAAACCTTCTGAATGTGCATATTTGGATTATAAAGAAGTGCCGTATATGACAAATAAAAAGCATGATTTTATCAAAGATGTAATTGCAATGCTAAATTCTGAAGAAGCATATGCAAAGGATAAAGTAATTGTCATCGGTGTTGTAGATCAGAATAAATACTTAAAAGGAATTGATATTCAGCAGTGGACAGATGACAATATTTTTCAAAATTGGATTGATAATATTGACCCGAGACCAAGTATTCAAACTGGTACTGTGGAATACGAAGAGAAGACTTTTGGATATATTTTTATAAGTAAAGAAAACATAAAAAGAATATATGAAGTAAATAAAACGGTTATCGGTGAAAAAAGTGACCAAGCTTCAGTAAAAGCGGGAGTTTATCAAGGACAAGCTTTTACACGGCAAGGTAGTAGAAATAGTATTTTGATGCAGAATGAACGTGAAGAGATTACTAAAAAGAAAATAAGACCTGATGATAAAGAATATATTGCATATAGAAGTGTTAATACATATAATCCGATGACTAAGATAAAACCTATAGTTGTTGCTGCATTAGTAGGCGAGTGGAACGAAAATAATACTGGTGATTTATCTGTTATAGAAGAAATATATGGAGGAACATATAATCTTTTTATTAGAGATATAAGGATTTTTTATGAGAGCAACAAGGATAACATAGAGCTTGTTGACAATAGATGGAAAATAAATAATCGCTTATCTTTATTGCAAGAAATTGCAAATGAGATTTACGATGAACATATAGATGGTCTTTTTTTCAATATTCAAAAAATATGGGGAGAAGTAGACCCCAAATACGGCTTACCATCAGAGCAAAGATATGCAAGTAGCGTATATTTAAAGAATGAAAAGAAGGTTTATTCAAACAATATACGCAGAGGATTAATTGAGTTTATGGCAATTGCAGGAAATAATACTGAGTTGTTTGTTTCATGTTCTAGATATAAGATAGAAAACTGTATAGCTAAGGAAATAACAAAAATATTTACCTGTAATGACTGGAAAGTTTATGCTAGTTTATCCGAAGAGTTAGATCTTTTGGCGGAATCAAATCCAGAAACATTTTTGAGTGAACTTGAAAAAGCATTAAGAAATAAAAAAAGTTCATTTATTGACTATCTTAATCAAAAGGAAACGGGAATATCAGAAACAAAATATGGATATCAATTAGGGTGGACACTAGCAAAATTGGCATCATATTCAGAATATTTTGCAAAATCATGTAGTGTATTGTTTCTGTTGTCTGAGTTTAGATTAGATTTTCTTCCTACGTTAGTTGGAATTGTTCTGCCGTGGTATCCTCAAACTACTGCTAAGCCAAATGTTAGAATTGGCATGATTAAAGGTTTGTTAGCTGAGAATATAGAAGTGGGCTGGAATTTATTGATGATGTTAATGCCTAAAAAGACTACAATAGGAAATCCGGTGCAACAAGCTAAGTATATGAAAAACAATATTTTGCCAGAAAGTGTAACGAATAAAGAATTTTGGGAGCTAACCATAGCATATATAAGAATTGCATGTACCTATGCCATAGGAGATTGTTCTAAATTACTTCAGTTTGTTGATATAATTGATGATGTGCCTGTAGAAATTTTTATGGAAGTTATCGAAACATTCAAAAAAAGTACTCCAATACTTAATAATAGTGAAAAAGAAATTATTTGGAACAAAATTGAGGATTTGATAACAAAACATCGAAAATATAGTTCTTCAAATTGGGCACTGCCAGAGGAAGCAATTAAAGTGTTGGAAGATTTATTAATAGACTATTTTCCAAACGATGAATATATTCAAAACAAAAGAATGTTTCGTAAAGAACAATATGAACTGGTTGATAGAAAAGATAATTGGGAAGAAGCTGAAAAAGGTATTTTTGAAAGGCAAAAAGAGATTATAAAAATTATTTATAAGGAAGGGGGAGTTGAAGCAGTATATCAATTTAATGAAAATATAGAGAGAGTAGATATTGCAGGAAGGTGCTTGGCATATATTCGGTTAACTGCTAAAGAAAGTAAATCTGTAATAGAAAAGTTGGAAAGCAATATTTTAAAGAAAACAGAATTTGTTCGTGGATTTATTTTGGAAATATACTATAAAAATAGAGTTAATTTAGATAAAATACTTAATAAAATTAATAGCGAAATGGTAAAAATAAAAGTTTTTGCTATTCTCCCGATTTCAGAAGAGAATATTAATGAAGTGAAGAATTTTTCGGGTGAAGTTCAAAACTTTTATTGGGAAAATATAGACATATGGGGAGCTGATAAATTATCTATTGAATACTTTGAGTTTGCAGTAAAAAAACTTAATGAAGTAAAAAGAATTAGTAAATCGATTGAGTTGATATATTATATAGGTATTCATAACAAATTGAAATTTGATGTTTTATTGATTTATAATACATTAAACTTATATGTAGGTCACCAAAATACAGATCCAGTAGATGCTTACAAATTGGGCGAATTAATTGGTAGGTTGCAAAATGAATGTGACGATGAAGAAACAATAGTGGAGATAGAGTGGAAATACCTTAATATATTGGATGGAGATGGTGAACATACACCAAAATATTTATATCGAAAATTGTCAACTAAACCAGAATTTTTTATGGAAATACTATCAGTAGCATTTAAAGCTAGAAATGAAGAAAAGAGAAATCTAACTGAACAAGAAAAAATATTAGCTAGTCACTGTCATAAATTATTGTTTTCTTGGAAATTAGTTCCAGGTTTATTGGAGGATGGAAGTATGGATTATACCTTGCTCAGTTATTGGTTTGATACTGTGAGTGGTGTAAGTAAAGACAAGGATAGATACGGAGTTGCTATGACTTATTTTGGACATACTTTGTTCCATGCACCTGCTGACAAGGATAGGTTCTTCATTGATAGAAAAATTGCAGAGATATTACAAAATGATATTGAGGGGAATATTCGAAGTGGATATTCTACAGAAGCTTATAATTCAAGAGGAGTGCATTGGGTTGATCCAACTGGTTCGGCAGAATTTATGCTGGAAGAAGCTTATAATAAAAAAGCTGAAGAATCAGAAGTAAATGGATATTTTAGATTAGGAGAGATGTTACGAAAAATATCAAAATCCTATCATTATGAAGCTATTCATAATATTGAAGAAGAAAAACAATGGAGTAAGGAATCCTAATATTTCAATTAATTAGCAAGAACACGCCATGATACCGTTATGATACCCGAAGCTTATTATACTCAAAATAATACATAGAATTGGCGGACAAAAAGCAATCAAATGACAGTAAAAATATCAAATAGATTCGCCTTAAAGCGAATGGTCAGGGAGTTTGAATGACCTGAAGACACTGGGAAGCCGCTAAATAAGCGACTTCCCAGTGTTTGTGTCAGTAAAATGTCAGCAGAATTTAGAATCACGATAGGATAATAATGTTGAATCGCAGGGGTGAACATTTAAAAATATTTAGAAAAAGAGATTCGTTTTTTAAGAATAGTAATATATAATTGTTTATGTAGAAAAATAGTCCTTATTCTGCAGACTCTAATTTCATTGTGGAATAGGGCAGTATTTATAAACTATGAGAATGACAAATTAGAATTTCTCGCAGAGTGGGTTCACTATCCTTTTTTCTTTAGCTATTATTTTCCTAGTTTCTTGTACTCGGATCCTACGATGAATAATGCTATTACAAAGCAAATTACATCTGAAATCGCTCCTGCATAAAGAACTCCATAGATTCCCCTTTGTAACCCGATACATAAAAATAAAGAGATTGGAATCAGCAAGATAATCTGTCTCAAAAATGCCATTATAGTCGCCTTCTTTATATGACCAAGAGATTGAATTGCCGTACTTCCTGTCATCTCAAGAGCATTCAATGCAATAACCAAAAGAAATGAGTGACACATCAACTCTACGAATTCCATAAATAAGTCATAACTAGGATCGCTCGGTGAAATAAACATGCCACCAAGCTGTCTTGGAAACAAGAAAAAGATAATATTAAATACAACACCAATTAAGAAATTTACAATGATTACTTTCTTTAAAGTTTCTCTAACTCTTTCATTCTGTCCTGCCCCATAATTAAATCCAATAATAGGCTGTGCACCTATCGTAATTCCAATTACAGTAGAAATAAACAATGTATTGATTTTACTCATTAAACCATATGCTGATAATGGTATATCAGCACCAAACTTAGATAATGAACCATATTTAGTCAACATATTATTCATAAATACAAATAATACCAGCACCGTTCCTTGTGTAATAAAAGATGAAATTCCCAAACTAAGTGTCTTGAATACTCCAAGATCTAATTTAAAACTATCCTTATCCAAGTCAACAGATTTAATCTTCTTAATATATACAACTGCAATAACAAATGTAATAATCTGACCAATGATAGTTGCTAATGCTCCGCCTCTCACTCCCATATGAAATCCAAAGATAAAGATAGGATCTAATATAATATTAATGATTGCACCAATAATTAACATGATCATAGAATACTGAGGTGCTCCATCAGACCTTATGATATTAGAGAGTCCAGAATACACAATCATAAAAGGAGCTCCTATAATAATGATTCTTCCATAATCTACAGCGTACTGATATACATTTTCTGTACAACCAAACATATAAACTAATTTTGGTAAAAAAATGAAGGAAACCACTGATAAGAGAACAGATACAATAAACATGACAGTGATAGCCTGTCCTACACTTTTCCCTGCTTCTTCTTTCTTCCCTTCACCCAATCTAAGTGACATACTTGCCGCAGCACCAATACCAATTAAGCTTGCTACTGCATTAAATAAAATAATTAAAGGAAACAGTACATTTGTAGCAGCGTTAGCAAATGTTCCTACTCCCTTTCCAATAAATATTTGATCCACAATATTATATATTGAATTAATTAACATACTAATTACACACGGAATACAGAATGCAACTAATAATTTATTAATTTTCTCTTTTCCAAGATCTAAATTACCCATTCGAATTTCTCCTCTTTTTATTCTATTTTTTTTGCAACGTATTGTATTATAGCGTATAATAAATTTAAAATAACAAGACATGTGTCTTGTTGTAAAAAATTTAGGAGTTTATATTTTATGAAACAACTATTCGATCAAGCAGTAATCTCTTCCTATACAAAATTACACCATATAGATTCCTATTTTGAGAATCTTCATATCCCCAAATACATTATAGAATACGAAAAGGGAGAATTTTTAAGTTCTCCCCTTTTATCAAACCATTATATTCAATTCATCATTGAGGGTGAAGTAAATATTCATTATATTCGTGAAGATGGTACCCTCTATTCTTTGGCAAACTGTGGTGAAAACTATATGATAGGTGAACAACAGCTTTTCTTCAACACAGATGATGCTGTCTATGCGGTAGCCATAACTCCTACCAAAAGCATTGCAATCTCCATCGATCAGTGCCGTGAATTACTACTAAATGACAACGTATTCTTAAGAAAAATTGCTGAAAAACTATGTACCACGCTCTCTACAATTACCAAAAGTGATGCTTCTTCCAGTGACTTGCAAAGCCGTACATTTAATTATATGAAATATAGGTGTAAAGATGGTTCCTTTACTGGTCTTGAAAAAACAGCCTTTCATCTTCACTGCAGCACTCGTCAGCTTCAGAGGGTCCTTAATCAACTAGAATCTTTAGGGATTGTTAAGAAAACTGGAAAAGGAGCTTATCAATTATTATGAGAGTATCGAGATCATACTACTTATACCACGATTAGTATATTATACCAGTTACAACCCCTTCATCTCTGCGAGAAATGCGCGATTTCACTTTGAACAACCTACCCGACAAATTTCAGCTTGTCGAGTTAATGAAGAAATGCAACATATGAATTTTGAAGGGAGGAATTATGTTAAGAAAATACAAAATAGGATTTGATTTCAGAGGACTAATACTGTTTCTAATTATTATGATTCCGAATTTTATATAGTTTATCATACCAGCACCTAATGATATTTTAAGAGCTGATTCAGTGACTTCGCACATTGATATGATTGCGTGGGTCTGTCAGGTGTTGATGATTATGATCTTATGTATTTTTATTAGCAAAAGAGAACAATGAAGTGAAAGCGGCAAGATGGATTGGTATTGTAATATTGTGCTGTATCTTATATTTTTCGAGCTGGATTTGTTATTATATAGGCATAACCAATTTACTTGTTGTCATAGGACTAACGATTCCATCATGTCTAGCATTTCTCTTTTTTGCTATTTACAGAAAAATACAATTGCGGTTTTGCTTGTAACAATCTTTACAATATGTCACTTGATATATCCAATTATGAATTCTGTGAATTAGTTAAATTACAGTTTATAAATTATTGGTTAGATAATAGAAAAAGACAGGTGGAGGTGGTTGTAGAAAAAATTAATAAGGCAGAATACGGCAACAAAAAAGCTGAAGCGGAACTGCCATGCGTGGAGCATGTTGTGTATAGAAGTGTAGAAGAGCAGTCGGATTTATCCAGGCGAACATAAGATTAGAACTATAGAATTACTAGTTCCTGATAAATTAAAATTGACAAATATATCACTCTGATATATTATTGTATATATCAGAGTGATATAAGGAGCGAAAACTATGGATATATTGTTTATCAATGCAAATCTATACGGACATATTAATCCGACACTTGGATTAGTTAAAAAATTGGTTAAAAGGGGACATCAAGTAAGCTATTTTTGCTCAGAACCATTTTCAGAGCAGGTAACAAATATGGGTGCAAAATGGATTGGATATAGTAATAATTTGGAGGCCTTTTTAAAAGGGTATCAGCCGACGGATAGACACCCGTTTTATATGTTGATGGAATATATGCTTTCATATGATGAAGTGGTGCTTCCAGAGATACAGGATATAATTAACAAAAATCAATTTGATATGATTATTTGCGATTCCTATTTCGGGGGTGGCTGTTTTTTGAAGCATCTTACGAAGATACCGGTAGTATGTTCACATTCTTCTTTTGCAATGAGTAAAACTCCATTACCAGAACGAATGCTTGTACCGGGATTTCATCCTCAGCTTGATAATTGTAATCAGATATTAAGACGTATTTGTAAAAAATATACTATAGAAGAGCTTACATTAGAAGAAGTTTTTACGAGCAAAGGTGATTTGAACATTGTATATACTACCCGTAATTTTAATGGAGATGCTAACATTCAAGAGCCAACCTATTTATTTAACGGACCATCAATTGAAAGTAGACAGGAAGAAAGTTGTTTGGACCTTTCTGTGATAGGAAGTAGAAAGCTTATTTATATTTCACTTGGAAGCTTAAATACTGATTTTACTGATTTTTATAAAATGTGTATTGCGGCATTCTCTGATTTAAATTATTATGTATATATGTCAATTGGAAAAAGATGTGATGTTTCTCAATTAGGTGAAATTCCTCAAAATTTTACCATAAAGAGTTATCTTCCACAAATAGAGATTTTAAAGAGGGCAGATGTGTTTATTACTCATGCTGGATTTAACAGTGTGAATGAGGCATTGTATTTTGGAGTTCCGATGTTTGCGCTGCCATTGGTCAATGATCAATACATGGTGGCTAAGCGCCTTACTTCGATGAAACTGGGAATATGTGAGGATATGAAAGAGATGTCCGCAGGAATATTAAGAGATAAAACGGAAAATCTCCTAGCAGATGTGGAAATTAAGGAAAGGTGTATGCAGAGTTCGCTGGATATGAAAAATACTGCCAATCTTGAACAAACTGTTTTAAGACTTGAAGATTATGTTAATGGATTGAAAGAAGGAAACTAACAATGGCATTAAAAAATAAATCGATGTATGCAATTCTGGGTATATTGAATCTATCACCTAGTACAGGATATGATATTAAGAAATACAGTGACAAGGTACTGTCAGGATTTTGGAATGAAAACTTCGGACATATCTATCCTACATTGAAAATGTTGCTGAGAGATGAGATGATTGAAATTGTGGATAAGGAAAAGGATGAAAAGAAAATCCGATATGACATAACTGGGAAGGGAAAGCAGGAGCTTAACGCATGGCTCCTGGAAGAAACTATTCAACAGCCGGTACGTTCTGAATTTATGCTTAAATTATTATTTTCAAGTGATGCACCAAGGGAAAATGTAATTCGAATGCTGGAAGATTATAAAAAAATACATCAAAAGAATATTGATAAATATCTAATATTACAAAAGAATTTGGAGCAAGGCATCAAAGAAATATCAAAGGAAAGAGCCTGTTTTATGAAGGCAATTATTAGAAAAGGAATTATATCCAGTGAAGCAGCGGTTCAATGGTGTGATGAGACAATGGAAGTGTTTCAATCGTCCTAAGTATGTAGCAATTGTGATTTTCTATACGGAATGATGTTACAAACACGCTTTTGTATCGTGACAACACATTAGCAACACAAAATGGTTATTTGTACACGCAGACTTTCCGGCACATGGAAGGCTTATAAGCTTCGGATGATATACCGGATGAATTTGTATCATATGATTCGACGACCCGACAGTATTACTACATGATTATACAGCAATTCAAGTATCTGGAAAAAGGACTTGTTAGTATTGCACATAAAATAAAGACTAAATTGATTTAAATTGACACGTTGACATAAGCAGTATTATCGATTACACTTAATCTAGAAGTAAGGATTGTTACTCTTTGAGGCATTACCTGTTTATTTTGGTATGTGTTCAAGGAGTTTTTTTGTTATCTAGAAAGGACTGGAGGGATAATCATGAAGGCAATTAAAAAAATCAATAATAATGTTGCTATATGTGAAGACGATAATAAAAAAGAATTGATTGCCTTTGGTAAAGGAATTGGATTCCCGGCAATGCCATATCAGATAACAGACCTTAGTTCTATTTCAATGACCTTTTATAGAATGGACAAAAGCTATTATAAGCTATTAGAAGAAATACCGGAAGAAGTTTTTGAGGTAGCGGCCATGATTGTGAAGAAGGCGCAGATTACTTTGAACTGTAATCTCAATCCGAACCTTTTGCCGGGACTTGCTGACCATATTAATTTTGCATTGACGAGACTAAAGAAATTCAAGAAGATGAAGATGTTATTCTCTTATGACGTGGAGCAGTTGTATCCCACAGAGACATCACTGGGTAGATATGCAGTGAAGCTAATTCAAAAAAAGCTTTTAGTAAAATTGCCGGAAAGCGAGATAACGAACATTGCAATGCACTTTGTGAATGCAGAAGAAGAGAATATCAATCAACCATCAAAATTTGATGTCGAGTCATTAATTGAAGTTATAACAAAAGAAATTGAACAAAGGTTTGAGGTGTCAATTGACCGAAAGGGGTTTAACTACAACCGTTTTATAATGCACTTAAGATATTATTTAAAACGACTTGAAGAGAAACGGCAGTTTGTAGATGATAATGGCGTGCTTTTTGAAGCTATGAAAGAAGAGAATCCCCTGATTTATGAATGTGCAATCGGTGTGAGTTCGATTATTGAAGAAAAGCTCCATGCCCAAACTACACAGGATGAAACTTTATATCTGATGATACACATCAGTCGAATTATAAAGAATAATACAATAACATAATAACGTAAGGATTGTAACTCCCATTGGAGGCATTACCGAAGTTAACGCAAGAGGATAACTGCGTTTCTTCGGTTTTTTTTATTTAGTAAATAACTTAAAATTAGACAATTGCGAAACGGTTGTTTTATGTATCGGAATCAGTCAAAGTAACTAATGACAGGTTCTGACGCAGTGGCAAGTCACTTTTATTTTAGTGATTTTACCTACTTTTAACCCCTAGAATTATTGCTTCGCAGTTGACTGAATATATAAAATAATGAAAAGGAGAAATAGATATGGCTAAAGTAGAAAAATATGAAGAGCTTGCAACGAAAGTGCTGGAACTGGTGGGTGGTAAAGATAATATTACCTATTTCGGTCACTGTATGACAAGATTAAGATTTAACGTAAAGGATACAAGCATTGTCAACTTAGCTGAGATTCAGAAAACTACCGGTGTCATTGGAGCGCAATGGTCCAATGAACAACTACAGATTATTATAGGACAATCCGTGGGGGATGCCTATAAGCTAATTTGTTCTAAAACTGGAATGACTGCTGAAAAGAGCTTAGATGAGAACTTGGATGATAAGAAGAAAAAGTTTGGTATTAGTACTATTTTGGATGGTATTTCGGGGAGTTTAATGCCATTAATACCTGCATTAATCGGTGCGGGTATGCTAAAAGTTATAATTATACTGGGTGAGTTGATTGGATTCTTAACTCCGGATATGCCAACCTATGCAGTATTGTCATTTGCAGCGGATGCAGGATTTTATTTCTTACCGGTATTTTTAGGTGCAACTGCTGCCAGTAAATTTAAAACAAATATGGGACTGGGAATGTTGCTAGGAGCAATCTTAATACATCCAACATTGATAGGAAATGTTGCGGCAGGCGTAGGAATGTCGGTTTTTAGTATACCTGTTTATGGTACCACTTATGCAAATACAATTTTCCCGATTATTATGGCTGTTTTTGTAATGTCTTATGTTGAGAAATTTTTCAGAAAAATCTCACATGATTCAGTGAAAGCAATCGTTGTACCACTAGGAACTATCTTAGTAATGCTTCCCCTAACATTATGTCTGATTGGACCTGCAGGTGCTTTTTTAGGGACTTACTTAGCAAAAGGAATTATGTGGTTATATAATACAACCGGTTTCTTCGGTGTTGCAATTCTGGCAGCAGTATACCCTCTTTTAGTAATCACAGGTATGCACGGAGCATTAGTGCCTTACATGTTCCAATCCTTTGCAACCTTTGCATATGAGCCTATCGTTTGTGTTGCAGGTGTTCTTGCAAATATTAATCAGGGAGCAGCATCAGCAGCAGTAGCAATAAAGTGTAAAGATAAAAAGACGAAATCAACAGCATTTTCAAGTGCAGTTACAGCAGTTGTGGGTGGAGTAACAGAACCTGCAATGTTTGGTATTAATCTTCGATTAAAAAAACCTTTATATGCGGCAATGATTGGTAATTTCTGCGGAGCTGCATTTGCAGGATTCATGAAGGTATATGCCTATGCATTTGCAGGAAGTGCCGGTATTTTCGGAGTTGCAGGATTCATTGGACCTACAAATATGAATGTTATTTATATGGTTATAAGTGTTATTATCGGATTTATAGTAACTTTTATTACTACATTAATTCTATATAAAGGCGAAAGCATATATTAAAAATAGGAGGCAAAAACATGAGTTTTCCAAAGGGTTTTCTATGGGGAGGAGCTACGGCTGCGAACCAGTTTGAAGGTGGATGGAATGAAGATGGGAAAGGTGATAGTGTCTGCGATCATATGACAGGCGGTTCAGTTAATACCCATCGTTATTTTACGAATACCATACAAGAAGGCACATATTACCCATCCCACGAAGGGATAGACTTTTACCATAGATACAAGGAAGATATTGCATTATTTGCTGAGATGGGATTCCGAGTATTTCGTATGTCTGTTAATTGGACACGGATATTTCCCGGTGGAGATGAGGTTACACCGAATCAAAAGGGACTTGACTTTTATAAATCAGTTTTTGAAGAATGCAAAAAGTATGGAATTGAGCCATTAGTAACTATTTCCCATTATGAATTACCGTATCACCTAATGGATAAATACGATGGATGGCTGAATCGTAAGTGTATTGATTTTTACCTGCACTATTGCAACACATTGTTTGAGGAATATAAGGACTTAGTTAAATACTGGCTTACATTTAATGAAATCAATTGTTTGACAATGAGTATAGGTGACATATTGTCAGGAGGCTTTAAGTGTGAGGATGGCCCGGCGCAGGTATTGGGACTTCCGGATACACAAGAACAGCTGGCAAAAAGATATCAGGCCTTGCACCATCAGTTTATTGCCAGTGCCAAAGCAGTTAAATTAGGGCATGAAATTAATCCGGAATTTAAAATTGGCTGTATGGTTGCCGGAGGTTGTATCTATCCATATACTTGTAATCCAGAGGATGTTCTCCTGGCGCAAAAGGATATGAGAATGAATTATTTCTGTGGAGATGTACAAGTTCGAGGAGAATATCCACACTTTACGGAGAGAATGTTTGAAGAGTTTGGCATTACAATTAAGATGGAAGCTGAAGACTCTGATATACTAAAAAGTGGTAAGGTGGATTTCTATAGCCTTAGCTATTATATGAGTACTTGCAGTACTGCTGACGAGGAAGCCTTAAAAACTTCCGGTAATGTTGTAATGGGTGTAAAAAATCCGTATTTAAAATCAAGCGACTGGGGTTGGCAGATTGACCCGAAAGGATTACGATATCTATTAAATGATTTGTATGGCAGATATCAGATTCCTATTATGGTTGTTGAGAATGGCTTAGGTGCTATTGACAAATTGGAAGCAGACGGAACCATACATGATGACTATAGAATTGATTATTTACGTGAACACATAAAACAAATGGATGAAGCAATTCGCGATGGGGTGGATTTAATTGGATTTACGCCTTGGGGCTGCATTGATTTGGTAAGTGCCTCAACTGGAGAGATGAAAAAAAGATATGGATTTATTTATGTAGATAAAGATAATGAGGGAAATGGAACGTTAAATAGATTGCGTAAGGATTCATTTTATTGGTATAAAAAAGTAATAGAGTCAAATGGTAATAACCTTGCTTAAGCAATTACACTAGATTGAATAGGAGATATGATGGGATTATTAGATAAATTAAAAAGAAGGATAAATAATAGTGAATGTATATATGTGCCGATTACCGGTGAAGTGATTGCATTAAAGAACATTGCGGATGGTGTATTTTCAGAGGGCATCCTTGGACAAGGGGTGGGAATTATTCCGGCAGAGGGTGTTGTATATGCTCCATTTGACGGAACCATTGTTCAGATAGCAGACACAAAGCATGCCATTGGATTAAAAAGTAATCATGGTGCAGAGGTGCTCATACACGTAGGTTTAGATACGGTAGAAATGAAAGGAAGAGGATTTGAGCAACAAGTAAAAGTTGGTGATACTGTAAAAAATGGACAGCAAATCATGACTTTCTCCATAAGTGAAATTCAAGAAGCTGGTTTTCCAATTACTACGGCTATTGTTATTACGAATTCAGATGATTTTAGTTCTGTAGAAGTTATGGGAGAAGGAACTAAGCAAAAGTTAGAGAAATTGATTCAAATTTCATAAAGGTGAGGCTGATTAAAGGAAGTGTGGAATCATATAGCCGATAAAAAATGCAGTTAAAAAGGGTGTCCCAATAATTAAATTCAATTTCATTCAACACAAAATAATTTTTTAGCTGTTACAGATATTATGTATTGTCTAGAATTGAGATAAAATTTATTTTTGGGATACCCTCTTTATATGGCCTAGTTTACTTTTTCACACGGCTGTTTCGTTTCATGCTGTACATTAATAGAATACCGGAAACCGCGCCCAGAAATAAAAAGGACTGTATAACTGGTGCAAAATTATAGCTTCCTCCTTGCCAAAAATCAATATAATCCCTGCTAACGTAGGTCATGGGAAGGGTATAGGCGATGGACTGCATTACCTTTGGAAGATTTTCGAGCTGTACGCCCATAAGACCGCTTAACATCATAAAGCCGAAATAGAGAGTCATGGTTAGGGCATAGGTAGGACCAAATTTCTTAAAAATTCCTGCAATGCTATGGGACAGAATAAAGAAAATAATACCTAACAGATATAGAGTTATTATGTAGCATATGACAGCAAATAAGGTAGGCATCTTAATATCCAGTACCATACAATCAATAATTGTATACACTAGAAAAGCACCGGTCAAAAATATAAAATACGCAATTAACTTTGCAGCTAGCATAGTGCTTTGCTTAAAGCCGAATAACTGCATACGCAGGGGGATATCCTTTTCTAGCTCCTGGGCATAGGTTACGCTGTAGCCGATTAGGAGAATTGACATAGGAAGGATTAAACTAATGCTGATGTATAAACCGGTCATAGCGGTTGTCCGAATTTCTCCGGTTAAGTCTTTCATAACGGTACGGGAGAAGATAAGGGACATCAGGATAGGTCTCCTTTGCTGGATTTTATTATAGCCTTGCATTTATGATATGATAATAACAACTTCATATGAATTTGGAATGAAGATTCCATGTGTATGCTGTGCAAGTTTTAGTTGGAAGCTTTTCTTGTCTGCCACAAATAGAGGCAATCAGTCTGGAAAAATATTTTAAACACATACCTTAAGTAATAAAAAATGCCTTAAAAATGGTATACAGACCACATCAAGGCACATTTATTATTATATATTTTGTAAACACCCGGATATTTTTTGTTACTTCCAGACCACTACAGCCTCCACGCCATGGTTTATGTTATGAACGGAAACCTCACATTTTAAGCATTGAGCATAATACCTTACAATATACAGTCCCAGCCCATGCCCCTTCTGTCTGTTATTACTTGTGACAAAAGGTTCGAAGATGTGGGGCAGGAGCTTCTCAGGAATGGATGTCCCATAGTTTATAATTTGAAGCTTTTTAACGGATTGGATGATATGAATATGACCGTTATCCGGTGTATGGAATACAGCATTGTTCAGCAGATTATCTATAATCATTTTCATCATCTCAGCATCAGTCGTTATAGTTCCGGTAATTCCTTCTATATCCAGATAGAGAGATTTTTCTGTTATGGGAATATCTAATTCTTTTAGGCTTGTCGTTACTATATCATCCAGATTTTGTTCTTCCATACGTGTATTTTCCGAACGGTGACTTAGATAGATAATATCTTCCACTATTTTCTGCATTGATATTAGCTGGTCTTTTACCTTTGGCAGATAGAACTTTGTATCTTTATATTTTCCGACTTCCTCATACATGCTCTGAACCAGCAAAAGAGCAGCAGAGATGGGGGGCTTTAGCTGGTGGGAAAAGGCTCGTAAAAATACCTCCTGCCTTTCATTTTCCAGAGACAGGGTAACATTATTATCTTCTAAGTCTTTATAATTTTTTCGTAATTTCTCATACAATTCATTTAGATTTCTACTAAGGCTTGTAATTTCATCATTACCTCCTAAGTTAATTGGTACGATATTCATATTCACACTTAGTTTTGCACTTTCTGTATGCCTTGAAAGTCTGATGATGGGTGTAATAATCCATTTGGAAAAAATTTGAGAGAGCAGGAGAACGAAGAGTGCTACAACTGCCGCAATCATTGGAAGGCTCTGTAAGACAACAGGCATAATATCCTTCATATCCGGTGTGGTTACGGACATAATGGTAGCTACAATACTGTTGTCAGTTATGGTTAAGGCGAAATAAGTAGTATATCTGCTTTCCCCTTGTACGATTCTTGCTTCCGAGATGTAGAAGGTATCTGATATCATATGGTTTTTTGAAAAAGATTCCCATTCATACTCAGGAGCATGATTCGTATCCAAGGTAACGCTAAATGGAAGATTCTTCACTTAAAACTTCCTGAATGGTAGGTTCATCCTCCAAGAACAAAACACGTATCATGCCTATTATTCCTCACAATTTATTATTTATTTTATACTAATAGCAACATTGGTACACTAAGTAAGAATACTATATCACATTCGTATGAATTTGGAATGAAGATTTATAGAATTCCTGAGCCATAGTACTATAAATTATTTAATCCTTGTAAGAAGACAAAAGCATTTACAAATATATACAATTCTGCTATCATGTATTTATAAGTATAATTATATTAATATATTCTTCTTTTTTCATCTACAGCGATTATCGTAAAGTGTTTCTGGTTTTATATACTTGGAATCATGCAGTTAAACCGTAATCAGCTAATCTCAGTTACAGATATAAACACATCCCATTGTATCATAATGAATATAAATTTATAGGAAAGTAAACTGGTTCAATCTGTGCATTGTAATTTGTATATAACACATGTGTTTTTAACATTTTTTCTTTATCTATTTTAATGATTGATTACCTTTTAGAGGAGGGGAGGTTAAGGGTAATATTCGTATAGTATGTAGGTAAGTAGTATCTAGCAAAACTATAATTTAGGAGGGTTTATTATGAGGAAGTTAAATAAGAAGGTATTGGCGTTATTTTTAGCAATGGCAATGAGTTTTACCGGTATGTTTGCAGGAACTGCATATGCGGCTACGGATTATTGGCAGAATTGGACGGATGGCGGTGGCACAGTAAATGCTACCAATGGTTCTGGCGGCAATTACAGCGTTAGTTGGACAAACTGTGGTAACTTCGTTACGGGGAAAGGGTGGAATGCCGGTACTGCTTCTAGAGTCGTTAACTATAATGCAGGTGCATTTTCGCCGTCTGGAAATGGATATTTGACGTTCTATGGATGGACAAGAAATTCTCTAATAGAATACTACGTGGTTGACAGCTGGGGTACTTATAGACCGACCGGAACACACAAAGGTACAGTGTATAGTGATGGAGCTAACTATGACATTTATACAACAATGCGCTACAATGCACCGTCAATAGATGGTACTCAGACATTTCAGCAGTTTTGGAGTGTGAGACAGTCCAAAAGGGCTACTGGAAGCAATGTCCAAATTAATTTTAGCAATCATGTTAATGCATGGAGAAGCAAAGGCATGAATTTGGGGAGCAGCTGGTCCTATCAAGCATTGTGTGTAGAAGGCTATCAGAGCAGTGGTTATGCCAATGTAACGGTTTGGTAATCAACTCCTAGTAAAAGGAGTGATGGTAGTCTGTTCATAGCAGACAAATAAATATATTAATGTATTACTTACCTACATACTATTTGAATATTATCATACAACACTGTTAAATCAGTTAACCATTAGCAGTGATAGGAGGTTATCATGGAAAAACGAATAATTGTACTGTTAGTTTTAATGATTGTAATGGTGACTGCTTGGGGATGTGATGGAGAAAAGCAGGAGAGCTTTGTACTGATTAAAGGCGGCACTTTTGTAAATACCAACTCAAACTATTTTAATGAGACAGTAACAATATCTGACTTTTATATGGGTAAATATGAAGTTAGCCAGAAGGAGTGGGCCGAAGTAATGGATAACAATCCTTCAGGATTTAAAGGAGACAATCTGCCGGTCGAAATGGTGAGCTGGTATGACAGCATCGCATATTGCAATAAAAGAAGTGTAAAGGAAGGATTATCTCCCTATTATACTATAGATACAGAGAAGGAAGATACAGATAATAAAAGTGAGTATGATACATTAAAATGGATAATAACTATCAATGAGGGGGCCAATGGTTACCGCTTGCCGACAGAAGAAGAGTGGGAATATGCTGCCGGTGGTGGACAGATGAGTAAAAGTTATACATATAGTGGAAGTAATAATGGAGAGACGGTAGCGTGGTATTTTAGGAACGCCGGTAAGGAATACTTATCAGGCGACTGGAACTGGTCTCTCCTTGAGGGAAACAAGAATAAAACCAATCCCGTTGGGACGAAAAAGCCAAATGAGCTGGGAATTTATGATATGTCGGGAAATGTAAGGGAGTGGTGTTTTAACTGGTATGAAGATAGTGAAATTGAGAAAGGATTTTTCCGGGTATGGAAGGGTGGCGGTTGGATTGGAGATATTGTAAGTTGTGAAGTGTCTTATCGGGGTAAGTTCGAAGCCAGTGGAACAGGACCTGATCAGGGATTTCGTGTGTGCCGTAATAAATAAGGGGAAGCTATTATAAATTTTCCGGTATTTTAATTTCACTGTTAATAATATAATATTCTTGTTTTGGAATAGCTCCGTGAATTAAAAATTCTACAGCAAGGGTTAGAGACTGGTAACCTTGTACATAAGGCTGCTGGCAGATGGTAGCTTTAATAAGCCCTTGTTGTATCAATTCTTTGACTGCGGGCGTGGTATCACAAGCAACTATATCTATAGCCATCTCCTTTCCCAGCTCGGTGACTGCCTTGCAGACACCTACAGCACCTGCTGCAACAATATATAACGCATTAATCTCCGGATGATTTTCTAACATTTTTAAAGTTTGGGTATAACCTTGCTGGTCATCATCATTTGTTTCGATAATATCAGCTACATAAAAATCCATATATTTTCTTTCCAGAATGCTGTTAAAACCAAGTATTCTTTGGTTGTGCCCAAGTATTTTAACAGAACCCGTAACAATGCCTATATTGGCTTTACCTCTGGTTAGTAACCCCAGGCAGCCACAGGCAGTCTCACCACTTTTAAAGTAATCACTGCCTACATAACAGAGGCGGCGGCTGTTATGAATATCGTTATTTAGAGTAATAACGGGTATATCCTGCTCTGATAAAGAATTTATTTCCTGTACAACACTTTCGTCATTAATAGGCTGTAGAATTAGAGTATGAATGTTGGCTTTTAGTTCTCGTATTAAGGAAAGCTGAACGGATGCATCATAGCCCTTCATAGTTTTAAGAACTACTTGAATCCCATAACTTGCAGCTTCTTTTTCGGCCTGTCTTATTCCTGCTATGACATCATCAAAGAATGCATTTCCTTCAGAGGATAGTATGATACCAATAATAAAGTTTTTCTTAATGGCGGCCAGAGCTTTTCCTGCCACATTGGGTTGGTAACCAAGTTCGTCAGCAACCTTACGAACTAATTTTTCTGTTGCAGGGTTTACCCGTCCCCGGTTATTTAGTACTCTGTCTACGGTACCTCTGGAAACACCACTTATTTCTGCAATTTGCCGAATTGTCACAGCCATACTTACTCCTACAATATTTTTATTAGCAGAGAATACTACATCAAGAAACTAATTCATGCATGTAGTAATTCTCTGCCTCATTACTTATACTATTAGATGCCAACAGCTTTATAAGTTTATAAATCAATGCTTACAATTACCTATTACGATTATGCGTAAGGGTTTTCATTTTTATAAAGCATTCCTTTAGGTTGATTGAAACCGATATCCTCTACCCCAAGATATTTGAGTACTTCGAATATCAACTTGCCGTAGTGACCAAAGGCTACTGCACCATGGTGAGGATAATTTTTCTCAATCAGTACATGACGGTAGAATCTGCCCATCTCGTTAATAGCAAAGATACCAATCGCACCAAAGGATTTGGTTTTAACCGGCAGTACTTCACCCTCAGCTACATAAGCACGTAGTTTTGCATCTGCTGTGCTTTGAAGACGGAAGAAGGTGATATCCCCAGGAATAATGTCTCCTTCCAGGGTTCCCTGGGTTACTTCTTCGGGAAGGTTTCTTGCCATAATCATCTGGTATTTCATTTCACAGAAGGAAAGTTTATCTACAGCAGTATTACCACAGTGGAAGCCCATAAAGGTATCGGTAAAGTTATAATTGAATTTTCCCTTAATATCTTCTTCATACATATCCTTTGGAACAGTGTTATTAATATCTAATAAGGTTACCGTATCAAGGCTTACGCAAGTACCGATAAATTCACTTAAGGCTCCGTATATATCCACTTCACAGGATACCGGAATTCCCATGGCAGTTAATCGGCTGTTTACGTAACAGGGAACAAATCCAAACTGAGTTTGGAAAGCAGGCCAGCATTTTCCCGCGATAGCAACGTATTCTCTGGAACCTTTATGAGCTTCTACCCAGTCTAATAAGGTGAGTTCATATTGTGCAAGCTTAGCTAGGATTTCAGGTTTTTTATTACCCTTTCCAAGTTCTTCTTCCATGCTTTTTACAACCTCAGGAATTCTGGGGTCGCCGTCATGTTTTTTGTATGCTTCGAATAAATCCAGCTCTGAGTTCTCCTCAATTTCTACACCGAGGCTGTAAAGGGGCTTAATAGGTGCGTTACAAGCAAGGAAATCCTGGGGTCTTGGTCCAAAGCCGATAATCTTTAAGTTCTGTAATCCTATGATAGTTCTCGCCATTGGAACAAAATCATAAATCATGGCAGCACAATCGCTGGCATCCCCAACGGGATATTCTGGTATGTAAGCCTTGATTTCCCTAAGCTTTAAATTATAGCTGGCATTTAACATTCCACAGTAAGCATCGCCACGGCCTCCCACTAAGTTATCACCAGTTTCCTCCGCAGCAGCTACATACATAACCGGACCATTAAATTCCTTAGCTAACAAGGTTTCTGCTGTTTCAGGACCAAAATTTCCAAGATATACTACCAGTGCATTACAACCGGCTTCTTTTAGTTCTGCTAAAGCCTTTCTCATATCCACCTCACTTTCGATGCAGGTTGGACATTCATAGATTTCTCCGTATTTCTCCTGATATTCTTTTACAACGGCTTTTCTTCTTGATTCTGATAATGTCATTGGAAAACAGTCTCTGGATACAGCTGCGATTCCTAATTTGACTACAGGTATATTAACCATCTGTAATTCCTCCTTATATTCTACGTGAATCAGTATAAAGTGTTTGACCTTTGGTCAGTTTGATTTTCGAATGTGTGCTCGTGCACACTAAGTATAACATACTGTATATATGGAGTTTTGTCAATTGAACTTTACTAGTAATTATTAAATTTTGCGGCCATGTTGAAGATGTTTAAACCTACTGCTTTCTGTACGAGTACAACAGGTGCGGGTCAACTTAATCAACCAGATATAATTTTATTTCGGCATTCTCAATTTGTTTCCGCCAGTCGGCAGGAAGGGAATTATCTGTTATTATCACATCAAAGTCCTCCAAGTTAGCAAAATAGGCAGGCTTTACCTGATTGAATTTGCTAGAATCAAGAAGCAGTATTTTTTCAACAGAAGATTGTAAGATGGCTTTTTTTGTGGCAATTTCATAGTGATATACGCAAGTTACCCCCAGGTTATGATGGATGCCTGCGGCGGAGATAAAAGCTTTGTTAAACCGCATGCTCTGAATTAATTCAATACCTTCGGCACTTTCAACCATTTGGGTTTTAGGATGGTATCTGCCGCCGGAGAAGATAAGAGAGAGATGTTCTTTATGTCTTAAGGAATTAAGAATATTTGCATTAAAGCACAAGACGGTGGCATTTAGCGTATCATCAATATTCTCAGCCAGCATTTCTGTTGTGGAGCCGGTATCGATTACTACGATATCACCGGGTTGAATCAAAGAAGCAGCAAAAGCACCAATTTTATTTTTTTCCATATCCTGAGAAGATTTAGCATTGCTTAGTTCATAGCAGGAGTCTGCTGTTTCCTTATGAGCTGGATTATAAATAGCGGCACCATAGACATTATTTACGATATTATTCTGTTCTAAGACAATTAAATCCCGGCGGATGGTCATTTCCGATACACCTAATAAGGAGGCTAGTTCTTTTACAGAGGCTCCATTTCTTAATTTGATTATATCGATTAGTTGGTTTATACGGTCTGTCTTTTTGCTCATTAATTACACCCATCGCAGTACCGTAAATTGGTATATTGACACAATTGTTTCTACCAAATAACTTGCCGAAGTTTCATCTGCTGCATTGTTGTCATTCAGCATAGCCACCACTAAGCTTCATACAGTTGTCTTGCAGAATAAAAATTAATTCAGGTTATTTCTAAGCACCAACATGTCAGTATACTAGCCTACGGTATTCCTTTCCTATGTTAATTCAAGTTCAACCATAAAATCGTATCTTGGTTTCCCACAATGTGGAATGTTTCTTCTGAAATAAGTAGTTCTCAGACATACTTTGGAGATTGATATATGAAATGTACTACAAAGATAGGATATTTATCCGAAAAATAATCACTGGAAATATAAGTAAATACAACTTAACCAGTGATTCCAACAATCATCTCCACTGTTTTGCTGTTACATATCCGAACCGGTGTTATTATTAGCAAATCAGTATACAGTTATCTGATGATTGTTATACTATTGGCAGAAAGTAAAACAAATTGTAAAACATATGTTAGTATTATAACATTTTGTGGATATATATTCAACATTTATGAAATAAATATATATTATAATTTTAAAGTCAAACATAATTCACTTAAAAAACTTATGTAAGCAGGAGAAAAAGCTAAAAAATGTGAGAAGTAAAACAAAAAAAAGTTGACGTAGCATATTGGATAGTGGTAGTATATAAATAATGAAAAAATACATAATAAAACTGTAAAATCTTTTGAAGAGCCTGTTCCAAATGATAATACGATTTATAAAGTGAGACAGAAGGCAGGACTATATTACCAGGTAACTGGGATGGCAGCATGGCTTTGTGTAGTGTTGTTAAAACAGGTAAAAGATTATAAAAAAAGAAACAGTCCGATAACAATATAACCATAATAAAATGACCAGTAATCATTGAAACTTTATATTTATATTATGTCTATCGACTGTTTTTCATTGTGCATAATTATAAGAAACGGTTTTATGAAAGGACAGCTATGAGCGAATTAGATTTGTTACAATATGTTGACCACACCTTATTAAAAGCCGTGGCAGCTTGGGATGATATTAAAATTCTTTGTGATGAAGCAGTTGAGTACAAGACAGCTTCTGTTTGTATACCTGCCTCCTATGTAAAGCGCATTCATGAGGAATATGGGGACAAGCTGGCAATTTGTACCGTTATTGGATTTCCTTTAGGGTATAGTACGAAAGAGGTAAAGGTCTTTGAATGCCGTCAGGCGTTAGAAGACGGTGCCTCTGAAATCGATATGGTAATTAATATAACCGATGTGAAAAACGGTGATTATAAAAAAGTAGAAGAAGAGATTGCTGCACTGAAAAAAATCACCGGAGATAAGGTTTTAAAGGTTATTATTGAAACCTGTTATCTTACAGAAGAAGAAAAAGTGGCAATGTGCAAGGCTGTAACAAATGCAGGCGCAGACTTTATAAAAACGTCTACCGGTTTTGGCACGGCAGGAGCAACCTTAGAGGACGTTCGTTTATTTAAAGCAAATATCGGACCGGACGTTAAAATTAAGGCAGCCGGCGGAGTTAAGAGTGTAGAAGATTTAGAGGCTTTTATTAAGGAGGGCTGTGCAAGAATCGGTACTAGCTCTGCTGTTAATTTAATAAAAGGCAAGTTGGCAAAAGAGTATTAAGAAAAAGAATCTCAGCATAATCAGTGTGATTAAAAATATTGTTTTAATGCTTGATTTACTTATATTAATTATTATTAGAAACTTCGTAAGGTTATTTTATATTATAAATTATAATTGACATTTATAGAGAGTAACCATTACGATAAAACATTGCATAACAAAAGTTTTCAGGAGGAAGTCAAAATGAGTACACCAACACCACATATAGCAGCTAAAGTCGGGGATTTCGCCAAGACAGTATTAATGCCTGGGGATCCTTTAAGAGCAAAATTTGTAGCAGAAACCTATTTAGAGAATGCAGTTTTAATAAATCCTGTTCGTGGAATAAACGGTTATACAGGAACTTATAAGGGAAAACCGGTGTCTGTAATGGCGAGCGGTATGGGTATGCCATCTATCGGTATCTATTCCTATGAATTATTTCATTTTTATGAGGTTGATAATATCATTCGTATCGGAACGGCTGGTTCCATGCATCCGGATTTAAAAATCAGAGATGTGGCCTTTGGTATGGGAGCCTGCACAAATTCCAGTTATGTAAATCAGTTTGAATTACCGGGAACTTATGCTCCCGTGGCCTCCTATGAATTATTGAAAAAAGCAGTGGAAGTTACAGAGGGCATGGGGGTTAATTACAAAGTAGGTAATTTCTTATCATCAGATAACTTTTACGATGATTCACAAGGCACCATGAAGTGGGCTAAAATGGGTGTTCTTTGTGTAGAAATGGAAGCAGCTGCGCTTTATATGAATGCAGCAAGAGCAGGCAAGAATGCATTAGCTATTTGTACCATCTCTGATTCTCTTGTAACAGGAGAAGCTACGACAGCAGAGGAAAGACAGAATAGTTTCCACAACATGATGAAGATAGCATTGGAGATTGCCTAAGTTTTTGTTCATGCAGAAAGATCATAACGTTATGTGTAGTTAACATTCAAACAAAGGCGTTTGTTATGTATAGTTATTTCTATTAACGGAGATGTCGCCGGTCAATTTGCGATATACCCAAAGTATCATTAAATAAGAAAGGGGATTTTCGGACAAACTAACCATAGTTTCTCATGGAAAATACGTTTGAAAATATCACCTAAATTTATGGGAGGAATGAAAATGAAATTATTTAAGAAAGCTTTAAGTGCAGCATTAACACTGACATTGGTATTCTCATTAGCTGCATGTGGAACCAAAAACAATACCGGTAGTGATGGAACCACCGGAACACCGACAGAAGGAACACCAACAGAAGCGGCAGGTGAACCAACAGAAGCAGCAGGCTCCACAGAAGGCCAGTTTGAAATTGCTTTAATCACAGATGTAGGAACGATTGATGACAAATCCTTTAACCAAGGCTCCTGGGAAGGTGTTGAAGCCTATGCGAAAGAAAACGGAAAAACTTACAAATACTACAAGCCAACTGAAAAATCCGATGATGCTTACTTAGTATCCATTGATTTAGCAGTAAAGGCTGGTGCTAAAGTGATTGTTTGCCCTGGTTATTTATTTGAAGTACCTATTTTCCAGGCACAGACCAAATATCCTGATGTAAACTTTGTTATTTTAGATGGTGCACCTCATAGTGGTGACTATAATGTTCAAATTGAGAAAAATACTTACTCTATTTTCTACGCAGAAGAAGAAGCAGGTTTCCTAGCGGGTTATGCGTCAGTAAAAGAGGGTTATACCAAATTAGGTTTTATGGGTGGTATCGCAGTTCCTGCGGTTATCCGTTTTGGATACGGTTTTGTACAAGGCGTTGATTATGCTGCAAAAGAATTAGGTTTAGCAAAAGATGCGGTAGAAGTAAAATACACATATGTAGGAAACTTTGATGCAACTCCCGATAATCAGGCAAAGGCAGCAGCTTGGTACAATGAAGGCACAGAAGTAATCTTTGCTTGCGGTGGTGCAGTTGGTAACTCTGTAATGAAAGCTGCAGAGACTGCTGATAAAAAAGTTATCGGTGTTGACGTAGACCAGTCTTCCGAATCTGCAACAGTGATCACTTCTTCTATGAAGAACTTAAAGAAATCTGTGTATGATGCACTTGTAGCTTACTATGCAGGTTCATTCCCTGGCGGCACTTCTGTATCCTTAAATGCAAGTGCTGAAGGTGTACAGCTTCCTATGGAAACTTCTAAATTTATTAAGTTTACACAAGCTGATTATGATGCAATCTATGCGAAAGTTCTGAACAAAGAAGTTACAATCTATAATGATACGACTGCTGTAGATGCAAGCGGTACAGCTATAAAAGATGCAAGCGGTTTAGCTACGGATGAAGTTAAAGTAGAAGTTGTTAAATAATCGTAGTGAGCTTATATAGATAGAAAAGCATAAGGAAATACAATGAGGGTGCCCCAAAAGTACCCTCATTTTTAAAAGGATGCTTAGGAGGACTGTAATGGAATATGTTATTGAAATGAATCATATCACTAAGGTATTTGGTAATTTTAAAGCCCTGGATGATGTCACCTTATGTGTGAAAAAAGGAGAAATACATGCACTACTAGGCGAGAACGGTGCTGGAAAATCTACCTTAATGAGTGTGTTATTTGGTTTATATCAAGCAGAGGCAGGCGAAATCAAAATCAATGGAAAACCTGTTAAAATTAATAACCCCAACGATGCCAACAACCTAAGTATCGGAATGGTGCATCAGCATTTTAAACTGGTGCATAATTTTACAGTCTTAGAAAGTATTGTCCTAGGTAGGGAAACAGTAAGAGGTGGTTTCCTGAAGATGGATGAAGCTAGAAAGAAAGTCATTGAACTCAGTGAACGTTATAAATTAAAAATTAATCCGGATGCGTATATCTCGGATATTACGGTAGGTATGCAGCAAAGGGTTGAAATTCTTAAAATGCTTTATTGCGATAATGATATTTTGATTTTTGACGAACCAACCGCAGTATTGACACCTCAGGAAATTGACGAATTGATGAAAATAATGAAAAATCTAGTAGATGAAGGTAAATCTATTATTTTTATTTCCCATAAATTAAATGAAATAAAGGCCGTAGCAAATCGTTGTACTGTATTACGAAAGGGAAAATATATAGGAACAATTGATGTTGATACAGCTACAAAAGAAACTATGTCTGAAATGATGGTAGGACGTAAAGTTAACTTCCACTTGGATAAAGCAGATTTAAAGACTGGTGATACTGTACTGGAAGTAAAGGATTTAACGGTCATTTCGAAGGCAAGTCATAAAAATGTAGTTAATGATGTATCATTTCAGGTGAAAAAAGGTGAGATTGTTTGTATAGCCGGTATTGATGGAAATGGTCAATCAGAGCTTGTTTATGGAATAACCGGACTTATACCGATTCAAAGAGGGCAGGTAGTACTAAACGGAAAAGATATTACAAAAGAGTCCATACGTAAAAAATGCCTGGATGGTTTGGCTCATATTCCGGAGGACAGGCACAAACATGGTTTGGTGTTAGATTATACATTACAGCAGAATGCTGTACTGCAAACGTACTATAAGACCAGGTTTCAAAAAAATGGTTTTATACGGTTTGGAGCAATAAAAGAATATGCAAAAAAATTAATAGCCCAATATGACATTCGAAGCGGACAGGGTGAGGAGTCAATCGTAAGAGACATGTCCGGTGGTAACCAGCAAAAAGTTATTATTGCCAGAGAACTTGATAGGAATCCGGATATGGTAATTGCAGTTCAGCCTACAAGAGGTCTGGATGTCGGTGCTGCTGAATATATCCATAGCCAGTTAATTAAGCAAAGAGATGAGGGAAAAGCAGTATTATTAGTCTCTTTGGAGTTGGATGAAGTTATGGAGGTCAGTGATAGGATTCTTGTTATGTATGAGGGAGAAATTGTAGCGGATTTAGCTCCCAAATCAGTAACGGCACAAGAACTAGGACTTTACATGTCAGGCTCTAAACGTAATATAAAAACCAAATAAAGTAAGCTATATAAATTGAGCTAAGTTTTATACGTAGCCAAATAAAATACAAAAACAATATACGCAGTGTTTTGATTTTGGAGGGAAAAATAAAATTCAATTTATATTAGAAAGAGGAAATGAATGAAAAAGAAGGTAAATTTTTTTAGCAGTAAAGGCAGTAACAGTTTTTTGTCTGCCATTATGGCAATTGCTGCCGGTCTTCTTTTTGGGCTGGTAATTTTATTGATTAGTAATGCAAAAGAAGCATTCCCTGCATTTGTGATGATTTTAAAAGGTGGTTTTGCAAGTGGTCTGGCTGGTCTTGGACAGGTACTGTATCTCGCTACACCAATTATATTAACAGGTCTTTCTGTAGGCTTTGCTTTTAAGACCGGTTTGTTTAACATAGGTTCCTCCGGACAATTTACCTGTGGTGCTTTTGCAGCAGTCTACATTGGTGTTAAATGGACTTTTCTACCAGGGGGAATTCACTGGATTGTGGCTCTTTTGGGTGCAGCTTTAGTAGGTGCTCTGTGGGGGATTGTACCCGGTGTTTTAAAAGCGATTGCTAATGTGAATGAGGTTATTACCTCTATTATGATGAACTATATCGGTATGTATTTGATTAACATATTAATTGTCAAATTCGTTCATGACCCTATTAAAAACCAGTCCGTTCCGGTAGCACCGACCGCAATTATACCAAAAGCCGGACTTGATAAATTATTTGGTACTAACAATATGAATATCAGTGTTTTTATAGCGATACTCATGGTTGTCCTAATCTATATTGTATTAAATAAAACGACCTTTGGCTATGAATTAAAAGCCTGTGGACTTAGTCCGGATGCCAGTAAGTATGCAGGTATTAATGCGAAGAGAAATATTGTTCTTTCAATGGTTATTGCAGGAGCCCTGTCCGGATTTGGCGGAGGATTATTATATTTAGCCGGTTCCGGTAAATACCTTCAGGTACTGGATGTATTGGCACCTCAGGGATTTAACGGTATCTCTGTTGCATTACTTGGGATGTCAAATCCTATCGGCATACTATTTTCAGGTCTGTTTATTGCTCATATTACAGTTGGGGGAAGCAATACCCAGTTGTATAACTTTGTACCTGAAGTAATTGATATTATTATAGCAGCAATTATTTATTGCGGTGCGTTTGCATTATTATTTAAAAATCTTATTGCAAGATTTGGTAAGAAATCTTCTGGTGCCACAAAGGAGGAAGGCTGATGGATATTTTATATTTTATTGTACAGCAGACAATGTTTTTTGCTATTCCACTTTTGATTGTAGCATTGGGAGGAATGTTTTCCGAACGAAGCGGTATTGTAAACATAGCCCTTGAGGGTATTATGGTTATGGGTGGATTTTTTAGTATAGCTGTAATTCATCTATTAGAAAACCGCATGAGTGGACAACCGCTGTTATTAATAGCAGTATTGGTAGCAGGTGTTTCCGGTGCTGTGTTTTCTCTGCTTCATGCATTTGCTGCAATCAATTTAAAGGCTGACCAGACAATTAGCGGTACAGCACTTAATTTATTTGCACCTGCATTTGCTGTATTCGTAGCCAGAATGGTTCAGGGCGTTCAGCAGATTCAGTTTAAAGATACCTTCTTTATTAGAAAGGTTCCTGTTTTAGGAGATATTCCGGTACTTGGACCGTTATTATTTCAAAATGCATATGTAACAACTTATATTGGACTTGCTGTAGCGATTATGTCAGGTGTTGTAATAAACCGTACAAAATTTGGTTTAAGACTGCGTGCTTGCGGTGAACATCCACAGGCGGCAGATTCAGTAGGTATTAATGTATACAAAATTCGATATGCCGGAGTCATCATATCCGGTGCGCTTGCCGGTATCGGTGGACTAGTATTTATCGTACCTACTTCTACAAATTTTAATGCAAGTGTGGCTGGTTACGGCTTCCTGGCACTAGCGGTACTCATATTCGGACAATGGAGAACGAAGAGAATTATAGTAGCAGCTTTTTTCTTTGGTATAATGAAGACTTTTGCTTCTGCTTATTCCGGAATTCCTTTTTTAAAGACCTTACCTATATCCAATGAGGTATATAAGATGATACCTTATATTGCCACATTAGTTATTCTTGCCTTTTCTTCTAAGAATTCACAAGCTCCCAGGGCAGAAGGAATTCCTTATGATAAAGGAAGCAGATAAATAGTAGATTGATGTTAAAAATTGTAATTTTATGAAATAGGCGATTCCGACACAAAAACAGCAGTTTCGCAATTGCCTATTTTAAATTTATAAGTTGTGTTATACCAGAAAACAGATTTGTCAGAGTGAAACGAGTTATCTGTTTTCTGATATCTTTGACACCGTTTAGGAAAAACTAAATATCTTACACATTGAAATTAAAGCAGGAGTCTTTTGACTTTGTGCAAATTGCTTATTCTAACTGAGCCTTTTGTCCTTTTGCCCCTCGTTTTCTGTTGCGGACTTTTTTGGCACTTAAGACTTTTCCGTTATAAACGAAAGCTTCCTCTGTATTCTTAACAATACCGGTATATACAACCGTATCCCCTTTATCCAGTTCAATCGATTTTACTCCGCGACCGGTCTTTTTCATTTCGCTGACTTCACTAAGAGCATATCCTAAGGATAACCCTTTTTCTGTTAATACAATTACTTTCTGGTCACCAGATAAAATTTCGCCGGCAGACAAAAGTAGTATATCAACAACAGCATCACCACTTTCTAACTTAGTGGCAGATATCATGGAACGATTTGTTTCGAACTCAACACCGGATACTTGTTTAATATATCCTAGCTTTGTAGAAAAGACTAGCTGAGTCTCAAATAGTTGCTCAAAGGATGTATATATTAATATATTTTCTTTATCTACTTTACAAAGGTTATGGATAAGAATTCCCTTATCCTTAATTTTACATTTTGGTATGGCGGACGCTTTTATCTGGTACATATTTCCTTCTGCTGTGAATAGACATAGTTTGTCCGTATTTTTCATTAGAATAATATGAGCGTATTCTTTTAAGGTATCCTCCCCGGCACGGGTATAGCTTGATGTATCCAGAGATTTAGTATAGCCAAACCGGTCAATGAGTACATAGATATCCTCTATCTTAACTTCTTCTACATAGTCTGTATTGGAAGCATCACATAGAATAGTTCGCCTTGGGAAGCTAAATGCCTTTTTGTACTCTTTTAGGCGATTTTTAATAACTTTATGTAATTCCTTCTGGTCGCCAAGGATTGTTTTGTATTCATCTATACTTTTTAATAAAGAATCATTCTCTTCGTGTAGTTTTAATATTTCAAGTCCAATTAACTTGCTTAAAGGCATAGCAAGGATAGCATCAGCCTGACGTTCAGTAAAATTTAGACTAGCAGCCTGTTTTTTTGAAGCTTCACTCTTAAAGTTAATATCGGTAATAGTTCCATCTGTCAGACAGCCTTTTGCCTGTTTAACGGAAGAGCTGCCTCGTAAGATTTCAATAATTAAATCAATAACATCAGTAGCTTGGATTAAACCGTCTACGATTTCAAGGCGGTTTTCTGCTTTTTCTAATAAATGTTTAAATTCCCTAGTATAAAGTTCTTCCTGAAAATGTATGAACTCTTGTAATAAACTCTTTAATTGGAAAACAGTAGGCTGTTTATCTTTAACAGCAAGTAGGTTTACACCGTAGGTATCTTCCATAGGGGTCTTTTTATATAAACCGTTTAAGAGATTATCAATATCACGGTCTTTTTTGACCTCAACTACAATACGAATCCCTTCTTTGGAAGATTCATCTCTGACATCAAAGATTTCATCAAAAACTTTGTCTTTCATTAAAGTGGCCAGGCTTTCCACTAATTTCATTTTATTACCGGCTACGGTATAGGGAATCTCAGTGATAACAATATTTTTTCTTCCGTTTTCCCCGTTTTCTATTTCAACTTTAGAGCGGATTCGAACCTTTCCTTCTCCAGTGGAGTATATGCCGGCTAAATCACTTTGATTTATAATAGTGCCCCCGGTAGGAAAATCAGGGCCCGGAATATATTTCATCAGTTTTTCTGTGGTTATATCCGGATTGTCCAGGCAGGCAATAGCGCCGTCGATGACTTCTACAGGATTGTGAGGCGGTATATTTGTAGCCATACCAACTGCAATACCGGTGGTGCCGTTAATTAATAGATTTGGTATCATTGCAGGTAGAACCGTAGGCTCTTTTTCGCTGTCATCAAAATTAGGAATAAACTCCACTAACCCTTTGTCCAGATGTTCTAGCAGGGTCATAGCACCCTGCGATAGACGGGCCTCAGTATAACGCATAGCCGCAGCACCGTCACCGTCGATGGAACCAAAATTACCATGGCCATCCACCAAAGGAATGGAGAGAGAATAGTCTTCTGTCATACGCACTAATGCGTCATAGATAGAGCTGTCACCGTGTGGGTGATATTTACCCATGGTATCACCCACAATACGGGCACTTTTTCTATGGGGCTTCTTTGGATCAAGTCCTAATTCATTCATGGCATATAAGATACGTCTTTGTACGGGTTTTAAACCGTCTCTGACGTCTGGCAGAGCTCTGGCGATGATTACGCTTAAGGCATAATCACGATAGGAATTTCTCATTTCTTCTGAGAAATCCAGTTGGACGATAGTATCAGTAGTATTATCTGTATTTTTATTCATGTAAACCTCCTGTATAGGCAGAGTTATAGTTTATTTTGGTTTGATTAGATTTACCCAGGCTTGTCCTACGTGGTAAACCTGGGTAACCTTTAAAAAGTTGATTCAGTTCTATGGTTGATTAAACATCTAATTTGGCATATCTGGCTTCTTCCATAATAAAGCTTCTTCGTGGCGGCACATTACTGCTCATTAATACATTGGTTATTTCATCAGCTTCCACGGTATCATTAATTGTGACCTGAGCAAGTATTCGTGTCTCCGGATTCAGTGTAGTTTCCCAAAGCTGATCCGCATCCATCTCACCAAGTCCTTTATAACGCTGTAAGCTTAGAATTTTATGATCTTCTTTTTTACGGAATTTTTCCAGCGCAAAGTCATCAAAAAGATACTCGGATTGTTTTTTCTTCTTGCCTTTTACGGTAGTTTCATAATCTACTTTATACAAAGGGGGAAGTCCGCGAAAGATTTTTCCTTCGTAGATTAGCTCCGGCATAAAACGGTAGAAAAAGGTTAGTAAAAGGGTACTGATATGGGCACCGTCTACATCCGCATCCGTAAGTATAATGATTTTACCGTATTTTAATTTATTAATATCAAAATCTTCACCGATACCACAGCCAAAGGAGGCAATCATAGATTTTATCTCGTTGTTTACTAATATTTTTTCAAGGGTTGATTTCTCTACATTTAATATTTTGCCTCGGAGTGGAAGAACCGCCTGTGTTCTGCGGTTTCTGGCAGTTTTTACGGTTCCGCCTGCGGAATCACCTTCGACAATATAGACTTCACATTCTTCGGCTTTTTTAGAAGAACAGGAAGCGAGCTTGCTTCTGGTGTCTACATCGGATAACTGTTTTAGTACTGCTGTACGCGCTTTATCCCCAGCTTTTCTTGCGGCATAAGATTTTAGAGAGTTATCTAAAATACCTTTTAAAACTTCTACATTTTTATCAAAATATCTCTGCACCTCTGCGGCAAATACTTCATCCACTGCACTTTTGGCATCTGTGTTACCAAGCTTTGTCTTGGTTTGTCCTTCGAATTGAGGGTCGGGATGCTTAATGGATATAATGGCAACCAGACCATTCCGGATATCCTTGCCATCGAAGTTTTCATCTTTTTCCTTTAAGATACCAAGTTCTCTGGCGTATTGGTTCATAACCCTGGTTAAGGCCGTTTTAAAGCCGGTGACCAGAGTTCCGCCGTCCACTACATTGATTCGGTTACAGTAAGCATTAATCTGTTCGGAGTAGGTATCTATGTATTGAAAAGCAACCTCAACCTCAATATCACCACTTTGACCCTCCAGATAAATTGGTTCACTGTGCAGAGGAGTGGCATCTCTGTTTAAATAAGAAACAAAGCTTTTTATACCAAATTCCTCAAGATAAGTAACCTCCTCTTTTGTAATTTGATCCTGAAAAATAATTTTAAGGTTTTTATTTAAAAACGCAATTTCCTTTAGCTTCTTCTTAATCGTATCCGCTTTGAATTCAACAGTTTCAAATATAGTATCATCGGGATAGAAGGTGACCTTTGTACCCGTATCATTTTTATTGCATTTTCCCACTACCGGCAAATGTCCATCCACTAGCTCGGTAACAGGATGTCCGCCGCTTGCATATTCATCTCGGTAAATTTTTCCTTCACGTTTTATTTCTACAATCATCCGCTTTGAGAGGGCATTGACAACAGAAGCACCTACTCCATGAAGCCCTCCGGATACTTTATAGACAGAACCACCGAATTTACCACCGGCATGGAGTATGGTATAAACAACACGTGCTGTGGGAATTCCTTTAGTCGGATGTATGTCCACCGGTACACCGCGCCCGTTATCCTGTAGAGTAATACCCCCATCTTTTTGAAGGATAATGTTAATTTGTGTACAGAAACCTGCCAGATGTTCGTCAATACCGTTATCAAGTATTTCCCAAATCAAATGGTGCAAGCCCCTAGAGCCTGTACTTCCGATATACATACCCGGACGCTTTCTAACAGCCTCCAAACCTTCTAGTACAACTATTTGACTTCCTGTATACTGTTCCATTATCTGTTTCCTTTCCTGTAAAATCAATTAGAGTCATTGTATCACAATTTTTTTTAGAAATCTAGTTTTTTACACAATCATATGTTCGCTAAGAGCTGAGGATATATGACAAATTGCAGCGACAAAATTCTGCCTTTCATTGAATTCAAAAGAAAAGTATGTTAAACTGTAACTGGTGAAGGAAATAGAACAGAAAGAAGATGCTGCATGAATTTATATAAATACGACACCCATGTTCATACAAAAGAAGGCAGTGCCTGCGCTTTTGTAACCGGAAAAGAACAAGTAAGGATATACAAAAAACTTGGTTATAGCGGCATTATCATAACAGATCACTTTTTTAACGGTAATAGCAACGTTCCTCGTAAGCTGCCTTGGAAGGAAAGAGTTGACGGGCTGGCAAAGGGCTATGAAAATGCTCTAGCCGAAGGAAAAAGACTTGGATTATCAGTTTTTTTTGGATGGGAAGAAACCTATTACGGAAGAGATTTTTTAGTATACGGCTTGGATAAGCATTGGCTTTATCAGCATCCGGAGAAACTCTACTGGGATATTAAAACTCTTTACAAAGAGATTAAAAGAGCAGGAGGTTTTATGGTACATGCCCATCCGTACCGGTCTTTGGAGGCGATTAGCGGAGAGTTACCAATGTGCCCGGAATATATTGATGGGGTAGAAGTACTAAATGCAAGCAACAAGCGAACGGAATCGAATCAAATGGCATTCCGATATGCAGAGGAGTTGAAAAAGATAGTAACGGCAGGTTCCGATGCTCATCATAAAGTAACACCAAGAAGCGGTCTTATCAGCAAAATACCGATAGCGGATATTCAAGATTTTATAAAGCAGCTGACTCTAGGGAAGTTTGAAATTATACAGCCTGAGAAGAAATGATTTTCCGAAAAAGGTTAGGGATTCTTCCTATACTGCAAAATATTATCAATAAGACAAAATTCTCGGAAAAGGAATTGACATGTGTAATAAATTATATTATAGTATTTTTTATAATAAAAATGTATAAATATACGAAACCAATGAAGGTTGCTAAAGCCTTCATTCTTTTTTAATCTGAATTAGAGCGTGTCTGAAAATGCGAAAGATAGGGCAAAATTTTATATAGATTGGTATTAAAAATCCATCTTTACTTTATCGTAGTAATGTGTGATAATAAATTTGCTGTATTTGCAGACCACTATAATAAAAATTGGGATTAAAAAGAATGGCTGGAGGGAAATAACAAACAGAAAGGAAGCCACAAAGGAGTTCTTTCAGCCTGTTTTAAAGTGGCATATTCCAAAAGGAATGAATGGAATATAGTGTGGTATTACGATGAAAAAACCATTTGTGACGTTAGAACAACTTAAAGAAATAATAAAGGAACATAAAACCCCATTTCATATATATGATGAAAAAGGTATTCGTGAAAATGCCAGAAGATTAAAAGAGGCTTTTAGCTGGAACAAAGGCTTTAGAGAATATTTTGCAGTAAAGGCAACTCCGAACCCATACCTATTAAAAATATTAAAAGAAGAAGGCTGTGGAGTAGACTGTTCTTCCTTAACAGAACTTATGCTGTCAGAGGCGCTTGATTTTAAAGGGGAAGATATTATGTTCTCCTCCAATGCGACTCCGCCGGAAGAATTTAAAAAAGCGGCAGAATTAAATGCGATTATTAATCTTGATGATTATACTCATATAGACTTTTTAAATGGTATTACCGGTATTCCGGAAACCATATGCTGCAGATATAACCCTGGTGGTGTATTTACCATCAGCAACGGTATTATGGACAATCCAGGGGATGCAAAGTATGGATTTACAAAGGCACAGATGGTTGAAGGCTATAAAAAACTTATGAACCTGGGTGCGAAACAGTTTGGAATACATTCTTTCTTAGCCAGTAATACCGTAACCAATGAGTATTATCCGATATTAGCTAAGATCCTATTTGAGCTTGCGGTAGAATTAAAAGAAACAACAGGGGCTAAGATTAAATTCATTAATCTGTCCGGCGGTGTAGGCGTTCCTTATAAACCGGACCAACAGGGAAATGATATATTAGCAATCGGTGAAGGCGTACGCAAAGCTTATGAAGAAGTTTTAGTACCAGCAGGTATGGGAGATGTGGAAATATACACAGAACTTGGGCGTTTCATGCTAGCGCCTTACGGACATCTGGTTGCTACAGCAATACATGAAAAGCACATCTATAAGGAATACATTGGTTTGGATGCCTGTGCAGTAGATTTAATGAGGCCTGCTATGTACGGATCATACCATCATATTACTGTTATGGGTAAGGAGAACGAACCCTGTGACCATAAATATGATGTAACAGGTTCTTTGTGTGAAAACAATGATAAATTTGCAATTGACCGTATGCTACCAAAAGTTGATATCGGAGATTTATTTGTAATACATGATACGGGAGCGCATGGATATGCAATGGGCTACAATTATAATGGAAAGTTAAAATCTGCTGAACTTTTATTACAAGAGGATGGTTCTGTTCAGTTAATCCGCAGGAAGGAAGAGCCAAAGGATTATTTTGCGACCTTTGATTTTAGCGACATCTTAAAGGACATGAAATACGAATAATGGAAAAAGTTGTACACTAAAAACACACATGATAAAGTATACAACAGAGTATGAGAAGTTTATGACTATAACAATACAAAAACCGGCGAGCAGCTTCAATAGAAACTGCTCGCCGGTTTTTGTCGCATATTTGCATATTATGTCTTATATAGGAAGGAATATAGTAAATTGCCAAGAAAAAGAAAAAAATAATAATGGAAGCTATAATATAAACCTTAAAATGTCCGATAAATAAAATAGGAATAACGAATTATAGACAGGTGGTGAATCACATGCGTATTGATGCATATAATAAAATTTCACAGGTATATCAGACCAATACAATACAAAAGACAACTAAAACAACGAATATAAAATCGACAGATCAGGTTGAAATATCTCGTACAGCTAAAGATTACCAGATAGCAAAACAAGCGGTAGCGGCGGCAGCAGATATCAGAGAAGATAAAATAAAGGATATTAAGAGCCGATTCGAATCCGGTACTTATAATGTAAGTATGAAAGAGGTCGCTAACACCGTCGTTGAAAAGTATTTTGAAAAAACCATATAAGGCTGTTGCCTTATATGGCAACAATTTAATAGGAAAAGAGGGTTGATTTCGTGGCAAGTTTAATTGAAGATTTAATTCAGACCCTGGAGCAGCAGTGTGAGTTATATAAACTAATGATTCCGGCTGCTGAAGAAAAAACAAAGGTAATTGTAAGTAATAATCTGAAAGAACTTCAGGAGCTGACAGAAAAAGAGCAGCTAATGGTAGAACAGATTTATGTTCTGGAAAAGAAAAGAGAAGAAATTATTAAAAATATAGGAACGGTAGTCAGTAAAGCACCTGAAACCATTCACATATCAACTGTAATACAAATGATGGAAAAGCAGCCAAAAGAACAAAATCAACTTTCAGAAATTCATGATAATCTAAAAAGAACCATTCAAAAACTGGTTGAAGTCAATAATCGTAACAAGTCGTTAATACAACAATCCCTAGAGATGATAGAATTCAATATGAATTTTATTCAGAGTACAAGGATGTCACCGGGGAATTTAAGCTATACGAAGGGCGCCTCGCAGTTAGATACGCCTGCTTTGCAAACAGGGATGTTTGATGCAAAGCAATAGCAGAACCTTCAAGGAAAATGATGCAGACAATATACAATATCATTAGAAAAAGGGCAGGTGAAATTCTTTGAGTTTAATGAGTAGTTTATATACAGGAGTTTCTGGCTTAACTACAAGTCAGAATGCTTTAAACACAACAGCACATAATTTAACTAATATAAACACCAAAGGTTATGTAAGGCAGCAGGTAGTGCAAGCCGATAGTACCTATTTTAACTGGGGAGTAAACCATCTAACTACTTTTCAGACGGGAATCGGTGTAGATATACAAACTGTACGTCAGGTAAGGGATACGTTCTTAGACAAATCATACCGCAAAGAAATCGGAAGGCAAGGCTTTTATGAGGTACAATATGAAGCAGTATCAGAAGTAGAAAGCATGCTGGGAGAACTAGAAGGGGTTGCATTTCAAAATGCTTTGGAAGAACTTTGGGAGTCTCTTCAGGAAGTCGGCAAGCAGCCGGGAGCAATTGAAAGTCGTGCCGATTTCATTAAAAACGCTCAAAGTTTTATAGAACGGGCAGATATAGTATATAACCAATTAAATGAATACCAGGTTAATTTAAATACCCAAATTACTGGTAAGGTAAACCGGATTAACAAAATTGCAGAAGAAATAGAAAAATTAAATAATGATATAAGACACTATGAGAGTACGGGTATAGAGAATGCCAATGACTTAAGAGATACCCGCAACTCTTTAATAGATGAACTTGGAAAGATAATTAATATAACATATAAAGAACATATGGATGGTGTTGTAACTGTTAATGCAGAAGGTATGCCTCTGGTAACAGAAAGTAACGTGTACAAAATGGGCACTGCAAAAATAAGTGCAACTTCTAATTTGTTAAAGCCTGTATGGACAGGCTATGACAATATCGATGTATATGAACTTGAAAAGCCGTCTACTACGAAGGATGATACCGATGTTGGTTCCTTGAAGGGGCTTTTGGTTGCAAGAGGTGATAAACAGGCTCGTTACACGGATATTCCGGTTCGCGGGAACTATGCAACAGATAAGGCATACGACGATGCAGTAAAAAATTACAATGATACATTAAATACCTCGGTAATTATGACAGTACAGGCACAATTTGATCAACTCATACATGGTGTTGTGACAGCTATCAACGATATCCTTTCACCCAATGTGAAAGTAACCTTGGATGATGGTTCTGAAATCTGGATATTAGATGAAGAAAATGCACCTATAGGAATGGATGAGCCGGATTACACTATGGGCGAAGCACTATTTAATCGCAAATCAGTAGACAGATACAGTGCGCCCACTACTGTGAACATTCTAAATGCAGATGGAACCACCACATCAAAGTCTGTACGTATATATAACGAAGAGGATTCATCAGATGTGTACACTATGTTTACCATTGGTGAAATTGAGATAAATTCGAAGATATCCAGTAACCATTCTGTTCTGCCGCTAAGTTCAAACAATGGCTCCAATGAAGTGGACTATAGAGCGGCAGAAGCACTGCTTGGATTGTGGGATAATCCTTTTGCCAGTGTATCACCAGATACTCCGGTAAGCAACTTTAAAGACTATTACGTGGCTTTCATAGGCGACTTGTCTATCAGGGGGCAGCAATTAGAGTCTATAAGTGTAAATCAGGCAACAATGGTAGACAGAATAGATAGCCAACGCCAACAGGTAATAGGTGTATCTTCTGATGAAGAGTTAACCAATCTGATAAAATTCCAGCACGCATATAATGCTTCTTCCCGGTTTATAACTGTGGTAGACCAGATGTTAGAACATATACTTACCAGATTATAAAATAAAATCTCAACTATTAAATTATATAAAAACAGAGGTGAAGAAGATGCCATCAACATTTTTCGGTTTGAATATTGGTTTAAGCGGCTTATATACATACCAGGCGGGATTAAATACAACCGCACATAATGTAGCGAATACGGAAACAAATGGATATACAAGACAAATTGTCAACCAGTCAGCGGACACCCCACTTAGGGTTAACAGTTCCTATGGTATGGCAGGAACCGGTGTTGTAGTAACTGGTATTGAACAGGCAAGAAACAAATACTATGATTTAAAATATAGAGCTAATAACACTATGTATGGTGAATATGACGCTAAGTATTACTATATGAAGGAAATAGAAAACAATTTTAATGATGTAGCAATGGAAGGATTTACAACTTCATTTAATTCGTTATACACAAGTTTACAGGGATTATCTACGGATTCCGGAAGTCTTACAAAACGTACAGAAGTTGTTAATTATGCAAAAAGTTTGACAGAGTATTTTAACAATCGGTCAAATAGTCTCAAAACGATTCAGGAAGAATGTAATTTTGAAATAAAAAATCAGGTAGACTCCATCAATTCCTTGGCACAGCAGATTTCAGCAGTCACAAAGCAGATTAACACTTTGGAGGCCGGTGGCGGAATTGCTAATGATTTAAGGGATAAAAGAGAACTACTTTTAGATGATTTGTCAAAAATAGTGAATGTATCTGTGTCAGAACATGTAGTTGGAAATGATGTAGGCGTAACCAGCTATGTGGTAAAAATAGATGGGCAGACTTTGGTTAATACGGATTCCTATAATACATTAAAGGTAGTCCAAAGAGATGTGAAACAAAATCAGAGTGATATTGACGGATTATACGATATACAGTGGGGTAACGGACAAAATTTTAATCCTCAGACAACGACAATCGGCGGATATCTCCAGTCTTTGTTTCAGGTAAGAGATGGAAATAATAAAGAAAACTTTAATGGAAAAGTGGTAGATACAACGGTTGGTGATAATGTATTATCCATAGTAAACTCTAACGTAAACGCTATGGAAAAATTAAACATACCATCTGAAGGCATTCTTACAATTGACAACAGAGAATACAAATACACAAGCTTTGAAGCAGTGTATGATTCTGCAACAAAAACCTATCAATACAACTTTACTATGGAGAATGCTATCACTGCTAATATGAGCGGAAAATCTGCTTCCATAGGAGATAGTGTAGATTATAAAGGGATCCCTTATTATATGAGCCAGGTAAATGAGCTGGTAAGAACCTTTGCCAAAGAATTCAACAACTTACATAAACAAGGTGAGGATTTAAACGGAGAGAAAGGAATAGATTTCTTCAATGGAACGCATCCGGTAACCGGTGAGAACTATACGCTTGATACGATTGCCAATGGTTATTATAATATTACAGCAGGTAATTTTACAATTACAGAAGCTATCTATAAGGATCCGAATAAAATCGTTACTTCCTCTAAAACAGTAACAAGCGGTACGCCTGTAGAAGAAGGTGTGGAAAAAAATGATATATTAAATAAATTGCTTGCATTAAAAGGGAATACCTCTATGTTTAAGCAAGGAACACCGGCTTCCTTCTTTCAAACAATAGTAGCTGAGGTTGGTGTTGATTCAAAGAAATCAGAAGATTTTGCTACGAATCAGGCAAATATCTTATCTATGGTAAAGAATCAAAGATTATCCGTATCAGGAGTAGACGGTGAAGAAGAAGGTATGAATATGGTAATGTATCAAAGAGCTTATAATTTATCTTCAAAAGTTATCTCTATAATGAACGAAATCTACGATAAGCTAATCAATGGAACCGCCGTATAAATGCTAACTTAACAGGCTTAAATATCGGATATGTCCAGAAAGAAGGAATGAAGGTATGCGAATTACAAACAAAATGATGACTAATAATATGATGTCTAACATCAATAACAATAAGAATAATTTATCTATATTAGACTCACAATATGCAACAGGTAAGAAAATCCAACGACCCTCTCAAGATCCGATTGTAGCTGTCAGAGCACTTAAGTTACGTACAAATTTGAGGGAATTAAATCAGTATCTGGAGAAGAATATACCGGATGCCATGTCCTGGATGGAAGTAACAGAAAGTGCATTAAAAAATGTGAATGAAATGTTTACTAAAATCAATACCCTATGTAACCAGGGGGCCAATGATCATCTTGAGGCTCCAGACCGCGCCAGTATAGCAGAAACATTGACAGAATTAAAAAAACAGATATATCAGGAGGGAAATTCAAATTACGCTGGAAGATATGTACTAACTGGCTATAAAACGGATACCAGTCTGATTTTTAACGAAAAGACGACTAACCTCACCTACAAAATAACTGAACAGTTTTCTGGCAAAAATATAGAATCACTCTCCAAGGTATCTGGAGCTTATGATGTTGACAGCACAGTTGCGGTAACCGACCCATCACCCCAGTTAGATAATATGCATAGAATTCGTTTGTCATATGATAATCTGGTAACACCAACTGGTGCAATAAATGTTACCTACGGAACTGGCCCAACAACAGTTGCAGTAAACACTATTTCGGCAACTAACCCCAATGCATATAAACCGGCACCAGGAGCTATTAATTTTATTCCTGAAACAGGCGAACTAATCTTAGGTGATACGGTATATGGCAACATGAAAAATGCTGACAACATATCTATTACTTATGATAAAAAAGAGTTTAAAGAAGGCGAGTTGCGTCCTGAGCATTATTTCAAATGTGAAACAGTGGATTCGGATACTGGTAAGACTACCGTATATGAACCAACAGATCAGCAAATTCAGTATGAGGTTAATTTTAATCAGAAGCTTACTGTAAATACCCAGGGAAAAGACGCCTTACAACATGGGGTGGGCAGAGATATCGATGAAATTCTTTCAGCAGTAAAGGATGTAGAAGCAGTTGAGGCAAAAATTACTGAGATAGAAAAACAGCTGAAAGACCCAACGAAAACAGAAGCTGAAATTCAGAATTTGAACCGCTTGCTAGAGCATTGCAAAACAGAGTTGACATTAAAAAGCAGTATCATGCAAAAGAAATTTGAAGGTGGGATAGCTTCCAGTAAAAAATATCAGGAAACCTTGAATGTATCAATTGCTGACTTAGGCAGCCGTTATGTTAGACTGGAGCTTACAGAAAGCCGTCTATCTGACCAACAGGTAGAATTTGAAGATTTATTATCGGCTAATGAAGATGTTGATATGGTAGAAACATATATAAAATTAACCTCACAAGAGGCAATCTATACGGCATCTTTAAATGCAGCATCTAAAGTCGTTAGAAGTAGCTTGTTAGATTTTTTATAGAATAAGATAGAGCCTGTCCCAGGCAGGAAAAGGAGAAGGCATGTTAGTAAAAACAAAGTACTTTGGAGAAATAGATTTAGAGGAAGCTAAGATTATAACCTTTGAGCGTGGCATCATGGGCTTTGAGCAATATAAGCAGTTTACGATACTTTATGATATTGATAGTGAAGATAAAGTAGGTATCTCCTGGCTTCAAAGTCTTGAGGAACCTAGCTTAGCACTTCCTGTTATTAATCCTTTTCATATTAGAGCGGATTATAATCCGATTGTAGAAGATGAAGTACTAAAACCTTTGGGAAATATTAAAGAAGATAATCTGGTTATTTTACTTTCTTTAACCGTGCCATCTGATTTAACAAAAATGACTGCTAACCTAAAAGCACCTTTTATAATTAATTCGGATTCAAGGAAAGGCAGTCAGATTATTGTAGAGAATGCAGATTATGAAATAAAATATAATATATATGATGTTGTGCAGGCACTGAAAAAAGAGAAGGGAGAGAAATAAATGCTAGCCCTTACCCGTAAAATAAATGAATCCATTATAATTGGAAACGATATAGAGATTTCTATCTTAGAGATTAAAGGTGATCAGGTCAAGATTGGAATTAATGCACCTAAATCTATACCGATATATAGGAAGGAAATCTATGTGCAGATACAGGAGGCCAATAAGGAAGCAGTGGAAAGCCAGATATCTGTGGAAGATTTAAAGAAATTATTTTAAGAGAAAAGTAGATAAGCTTACAGTAACAGGAATATTCATTATCTGAAAATAGGGAAACTATTTTTGTAGTAAAGGTTTTTAATATCATATCGGCGGACCGGGTGTTTGAGGATTGCATAGTGGCATGAAATTGAACTCTTTTATAATTTAAGCGATAATTATAAATTATTTCTGGAAAATGCCGATATATTACCTAAATATTAAGGAATGGGTAAAAGACCCAACCACACGGAGGTGGACATTATGGCAGTAAATTCAGTTTCAAACACCGGAGCAGCCTATATCGACAGCAAAACAGAGCAAAAGGTACAGAGTGCGGTAAAAGCCGCAGCAATAAGTGGTGTTGCTTATCATGGTGTAAAGGTACAAGGAGGTACAGGGAAAGAGGATAGGGAAGACACCCAGGTTGATGCAAAGAGAGTAAAAAATATTGTTGATGAAACCAATCATAAGATAAAGGATTCCAGAAGGAGATTAGAATTCTCTTATAATGAAGAAATCAAAAGGGTCTCCATCAAAGTTATGGATGAAGTCACAAATGAAGTAATTAAAGAAATTCCACCGGAAAAGACTCTGGAAATGATTCAAAAGATGTGGGAGGTAGCAGGTCTGCTAATAGATGAAAGATTATAAAGAGCAGCTAGATTAAATAGCCAGTTTAACTAGTTAGATAAAACCAATAAAAAATGTTTTATTAGGCTAGCAAAAGAAGAGGAGGATATATATGGCAGTTAGAATGACAGGATTAATTTCGGGAATGGATACAGAATCACTCATTAAAGAACTTGTAAATGCTCAGAAACTAAAAAATAAAAAGGTATCTGATAAACTTGTGAAGTCTGAGTGGAAAGAAGAAAAATGGAAAGAACTTAATACGAAACTGTTTAAGTTATATAATGAAAGTTTAAGTAAGATGAGATTACAAGGTAGTTATTTAACAAAAAAAGTATCATCTTCCAATGAGAATGTCTTAGAAGCTACCGGCAATGCTAATTCAGCAGAAGGATCACATGTTATATCGGATATTAAGCTTGCTAGTGCTCAATATGTTACAAGTGGAGTTATAAAACATAACGGAGAAAATGCAACAGGTACTACAAAACTAAAAGATATAGGAATAGGTGTGGAAACCTTAGTTCGATTTACGAACGGGAATAAAGTAAAGACGCTTGAAGTTACAAAAGATACAACGATAGATGATTTAGTTAAAGTAGCACAATCAGCAGGGCTGACTGCTAATTTTGATAAAAGCCAAGGAAGACTTTTCATTAGCTCAAAATATAGCGGTGAAGATAACACCTTTGGAATTACAGCTTCAACTTCTACAGCTACATCGGTTAAAAACAATATATTAGATTCAGTTGGATATAGTACACTTTCAACAAAGGACAAAGGAAAAGTTGACTCGGCACTTATAGTTTTAACAAATGATACAAGTGTTCAGGCTGATATTGATGTTGCAACTAAGATATTAGCAGACTATGCAGAGGCAAAAACAAAAAGAAGTATAGAGAATACTGTAGATCAAGCCATAAGAGCAGAAATAACACCGGTTGCCACAACGGCTGAAGAAGAGAATATAAGAACAGAAGTTTTAGAACAACAAATTGTATTAATTAAAGAAGAGGCAAGAAAGAATGGTGCTACAGAAGAAGAAATAAATGCCATCACGAAGGATACACTTACAGAAGAGCAGTTGGCAGCTATTCAGACAAAACAGGACGAAAAAATAACTGCTTCCTCTAAAAGAATAAAAGCGGCTGTAGAAACCAAGGTAGCAGAGGCGATTGCAGCAGAAAAAGAAATTACACCTGATAACCGTTATACAAAAGCCATAGAAGATAATCAGACTGCCATAGATACCGCTGTTAATGAAATGGAAAATCTAGCATCCACATTTGTTACGAATAGTAAAATACCCGAAAGTGATGCGAATGCGCTGCTGCAAAATCTCCAATTAGATGCCCTTGATAAGGATGGTAAGAGGATATCAACAGGAACTTCCTTATCCACAATAGTTGCAGCAGAAAATAGCCAGGTAAAGTATAATGGTGTAGTTATTACTGGTACTTCTAATACAATAAGCGTAAATGGTTTAACCCTTAACCTTAAAGGTGATTTGCCTGCCGGACAAAGTATTAATCTTACTGTTTCAAATAACGTAGATGCCAACTATGATATGGTTAAGAATTTTATAAAATCATATAATGAATTATTGGCTGAGATGAATAAGCTTTATTATGCTGATTCCTCCAGAGGTTATGACCCTCTGAGTGATGAAGAAAAAGAAGCAATGTCGGATGACCAGATAGAAAAGTGGGAATCTAAAATTAAGGATTCTGGACTACGAAGAGATTCAAGCTTGGGTTCTTTGCTAGATGCTATGAAAACAGCAATGATGTCATCGGTTGAGGTAAATGGCAAAAAGTTTTCATTGGCCTCCTTTGGCGTGGAAACATCTACTGATTACACGGAAAAAGGATTATTACATATATACGGAAATTCAGAGGATAGTGTTTACTCACAAAAAACTGATAAATTAAAAAAAGCACTCACAGAAAATCCGGAAGATGCAATAGCGGCTCTGTCAGGTATATTCCAAAATCTATATGATACGGTTTATGATAAGACAAAAGCAATTCCAAACGTAAGAAGTGTATTTACAGCTTATAATGATAAGCTTATAGACAAAGAGCAGACAGATTATAAAAAGAAAATAAAAGTGTTAGAAAAAAAGCTAACTGAAATGGAGAATAGATACTATAAACAGTTTTCAGCAATGGAAACGGCTCTTGCAAAGCTCCAGTCACAGAGTAACTCTTTAGCCGGGCTTTTTGGGTCCCAATAGGGATAGGAAATGTATACTTTTGTCTTATATTATGATATAATGGGTACGAGGAGGTGGTAAAGCATGCCTGTTAACGCAGCAGCAGCATACCAAAATAATAAAATCAATACGGCTTCACCATCAGAGCTAACATTAATGTTGTATGATGGTGCCATAAAATTTTGTAATATTGCTATGCTCGGAATACAAGAAAAAGACATCAATAAGGCAAATGAGAATATAATCAAAGCGGAGAAGATTATTACTTACCTTAAGACGACATTGGATTCAAAATATCCTGTCGCGGAAGACTTTGACAGAGTGTATGACTACATATATGAAACCTTAATAAATGCTAATATTAAGAAAGATAAAGCAGTACTTAATGAAGCTTTGGGTTATATTCGTGAAATGAGAGATACCTGGAAAGAGGTTATGAAATCGGCTAAATAAGTCTGTTATAAGGAGAATATGTGGATAATAAAACTTATATAAACATTTTAACAGATACATTGAGCAAAAAAATAGTGGTTTTGAATGAATTAATACAAATAACACAATTGCAAGAGGGGTATTTTGATGATTTTGAAGCCAATATGGAATTTGTAGATGAGAGCTTTTCAAGTAAAGAAAAGTTAATTCATCAATTGAATCAATTAGATACCGGATTTGACATGGTCTATGAGCATGTCAAGGAAATCTTACAAAAAAACAAACAAGATTTTAAAGCAGAAATAAATGTAATGCAAAACTATATTGGCGATATTACCGTTAAGAGTGCTCAACTTCAAGCCATAGAATTAAAAAATAAAAATAAGCTAGATTTGTACTTCATGGAACAGAAAAAAAATATAAAGAGCTTTCATGTAAATAATAGAACGGCAGCTAACTACTACAAAAACATGTCAAACATAAACCAAGAACAATCGTTTTTTTTAGACAAAAAAAAATAAAAAATTTTAAAATATGCTATAAAGTATTATTCACACAAGCCGATATATATATCAAGTAAAGCAAATACCAATCTGTGATGATTTTAGGTACGTACGGCCGAAGAATTTAGCAGAGGTATTGGTTACTATAAAAAACGTGGCAGCATGGACGCTGCTATATATTCAAGGAGGAATATACTTATGATTATTCAACATAATATGCAGTCTGCTAATACTAACAGACAATTAGGAATCACTACCGGAAATCTTTCCAAATCTACAGAAAAATTATCTTCTGGTTACAGAATTAATCGTGCTGGTGATGATGCAGCTGGTCTTTCAATCTCTGAAAAAATGAGAGGACAGATTAGAGGTCTTGAACAGGCTTCTACAAATGCTCAGGATGGTATTTCTTTAATCCAGACAGCAGAAGGTGCATTAAATGAAACTCACTCTATTCTTCAGAGAATGAGAGAATTAACAGTACAGGCAGCTAATGATACTAACGTTTCTGTTGACCGTGCATCTATCCAAAAAGAACTTCAGGCATTAACTTCAGAAATTACAAGAATTGGTAGCCAGACTGAATTCAATACAATGAAGTTATTAGGCGGTTCTTTCTCAGCTACTGCACTTAACTTGCAAGTAGGAGCAAACAGTGGACAGAACATTTCTTTCAACATTCAAGATATGCGTGCAAGTGCATTAGAACTTACTCAGACTGCAATTGGAAGTGCTGTTTCAACTTATACAAAAGCAACTGCTTTCATTAGTGTTGTAAATGCAGCTATTACAAAAGTATCTGATCAGAGATCAAAACTTGGTGCAGTTCAGAACAGACTTGAGCATACAATAGCAAATGCTGACAATACTGCTGAAAACTTACAGGCTGCTGAATCTCGTATCCGTGACGTTAACATGGCTAACGAAATGGTTACTTACTCTAAGAACAACATTTTACAGCAGGCTGCTCAGTCTATGCTTGCACAGGCTAATCAGTCATCTCAGGGTGTATTATCTTTATTAAGATAATTTAAAAAAGTATTCATATTTATTTAAGGTTGGCTTTGGCCAACCTTATTTAGATAGGAGGATAAATGGGTCAGCTTAATGAGACGTATCAAATGTTAAATGATTTAATTGATGAAAATACGAAATGTTTTTATAGGCAGGAGTTTCCTAAAGGATATGAACAATTGAATAATATTATTAATCAATTGTTTTTACTTACAGAACAATTTAGAACGGTGAATACAGAAGCTTTTAAAAATTATGAATTGCTTTTAAATAGCAAACTAATTGATATAATGACAGCTATATCAAAAAAAGATGTTATTTTGCTAACGGATTTATTGAAGTATGAGTTGATGGATATTTTAAAGGAGTGTCTGGAACAACTATAAATGTGTCATTGGGAGATTATATGAGTTACTTAAAAAGAAATTTAGAGACACTGCAAGCGTGTAAAGAAAAATTACACACCGCAATAAAAGATAAGCTTCAATTGATTGATGAAGATATTAATTTTAATTTGTTAGAAACAAAAGAAGATTATAAAACCATAGTAGTTGAAAAAGATGGTTATGAATATAGATTGAACAGTTTATATAAGCCAGTGGAAGAGGCAAATATTTGGGCGGAGTCATTAGATTTAAAAGACATCAGAAAAGTATTTCTCATGTTTGGATTTGGGCATGGTTTATATATACAAAAATTGCTAAAAAAGCTTAATAAAGATGATAAATTAGTGGTTTATGAACCATCTTGTGCTATTTTTCAGTATGTATTAACAAATTTTAACCTAGAGAAAATTTTATCTGATGAAAGAGTTCGCGTAGTTGTTAAAGATATAAATGATATTGATTTAAAGATAAATTTAGAATCTAATGTAAATTGGGAAAATGTGTTCTCACAAAGAATAAACTGCTTACCTCAGTATAATATTATGTATTTTAATGATTATACAGCTTTTTTGACCAAAATTAAACATAATAATGATCGTGTTATCATGATGCGAAATACAGAAGCGCGCTTTGGAAAAATTGTAGTAGAAAATACTTTCACAAATTTAAAATATATAAAACAATGTAATATATTAGATGACTACATTGATGTTTTTGATTCAAATCTTCCTGCTATTATAGTTGCGGCGGGGCCATCACTTAAAAAGAATGTTGAATTTTTAAAGGATGCGAAGAATAAGGCGGTAATATTTGCTGTAGACCGGGCTTTGGAATATTTGTACGATCAAAATATTATTCCTGACTATGCTGTAACAGTAGATCCTTTAAAGCTTGAGAGTTGCTTCGCCCCAAGCTATGAAGTAGATATACCACTGTTTGCAGAGCTACATTCGAATGCCAAAATATTAGCGCAGCATAAAGGTAAAAAGATATTTTATAATGCGTTTGATTATATAAATTATTATATGAAGGATTTGAATAAATGTATACTGAATAAATTAAATATCGGAACATCTGTCGCGACAGCTGCATTTTCAATATGCGTGAACATGAAATTTAAAAGGATTATATTAGTAGGACAAGATTTGTCTTATGGTGAAGACGGTACGGCATCTCACATAGATGCCAATATAGACATGGGTATTCAATATAATCTAATATCTGTTGAAGGTTATAATGGTAATATGGTTATGACTAGAAATGACTGGTTTGATTTTTTAAAGTGGTTTGAAGCTATGATAGAAGTTACCCCAAACATAGAAGTAATTAATGCTACTGAAGGTGGCGCTATGATTAAAGGGGCAAGGAATATGCTTCTTAAGGATGTGATACAGAAATATTGTTTGAAAGAAGTAGATTGTAAGCAAATATCGGAGAATATGAGACCAGCATATTCAGAGGAAGAAATGGGATTATTTATAGAGTATTTAAAAAATAGTCAATTAGATTTAGTGATGATTAAGCAGATGGCTCAAGAAGCTTGTGACATCTGTGATACACTACTAACCACGCCGGATTACGAGGATGCGGATAAAAATGATTTATGTAAAAGGTTAACGCAAATAAATGAGGACGTCACTAGCAGTCCGGTGTACGGATTGCTTGACTCCTATATCACAGAAGCCACAAGTGATGTTATGGGGGAAATAAATACAGTAAAAGAAGATGAGCCAGATGATATTAAATCCATATTTGAAAAAAGCAAACTTATCTATGGACAAATAGTCATCGCAACGGATGAGATTGCAAATATATCTAAAAATAATAATTTATTGTATAATTAAATTTTGCTGGAGGTATAAATTTTATGAAACCATTTGTAATAGCTGAAATTGGTTGTAACCATATGGGAGACTTGGAAATAGCAAAGGAAATGATTAAAACTGCTGCAGTATTTTCTAATGTTAATGCAGTGAAATTTCAGAAACGTAATAACAAGGAAGTGCTATCAGAAGAACAGTATAATGCTCCTCATCCTAATCCATATAATTCCTATGGAAACACATATGGTGAGCATAGAGAATTTTTAGAGTTTACAGTTGAACAACATAAAGAATTAAAAAAATATTGTGAAGAGTGGGGTTTGGTTTATAGTACTTCTGTCTGGGATTTAACCTCAGCAAAAGAGATTGCAAGCTTACAACCTGAATTCATAAAAATTCCGTCTGCCCAAAACAATAATTATAAGATGCTGGAATGGTTGTGTGATAATTATGCAGGAGAGTTACAAATATCAGTTGGTATGACTTCTAAGGCGGAAGTAAAGGAACTGGTAGAATTTTTAGTAGAGAAAAACAGAGCAAAAGACACAGTTATATACAGTTGTACTTCGGGTTACCCTGTACCGGATGAAGATGTGTGTCTTCTTGAAATAACATATCTTAGAGAAAACTTTGGGAATATAGTGAAGTCGATTGGTTTTTCAGGACATCATAATGGGATATCATTAGATATTGCAGCCTATACTCTGGGAGCAGAATATTTTGAAAGACATTTTACACTAAACCGCACCTGGAAAGGAACTGACCATGCGGCATCTTTAGAACCAGATGGTATGAGAAGATTAGTTCGTAATCTAATTTCTGTCTCCAAGGCATTAACTTATAAAAAAGAAGATATTCTTGATATTGAAAAAGTACAACGTAACAAACTTAAATATGACAAATAATTTTTTTAGACACACGTAATATAGAAGTCATTAAAAATTTTGCATAGAGGATGTTTAAATGAGAAAAACAGTCGCTTTAATACCTGCAAGGGGAGGAAGTAAATCAATACCTCTAAAAAATATTAAAACTATAAATGGTAAGCCACTTATTTATTGGACACTTATAGCTGCTGAAAAATGCAGCTATATTGACGAAATTTATGTATCTACAGATAGTAATGAGATTAGGAATATCGTAGAGCATTTTAACTTGTCTAAGGTGCGAGTCGTTAGTCGAAGTGAGGAAAGTTCTACTGATACTGCCTCCACAGAAGCGGTAATGATTGAATTTGCTGAAAATACTGAATTTGATAATATTGTATTAATTCAAGCTACTTCGCCCTTACTTACTTATGAAGATCTCAATAACGGATTTAATCTGTATCTAAGTGACAATACGGATAGTGTTTTATCAGCAGTTCGGCAGAAAAGATTTCTTTGGGAAACTAATAATCACTACGGGACTCCAATTAATTATGATATTTATAATAGACCAAGAAGGCAAGATTTTGACGGTTATTTGGTGGAGAACGGAGCTTTTTATATAACTTCGAAAGAATTGCTTTTAAAGAGTAAGAATAGAATATCTGGAAACATTAAAGTGGTTGAAATGCCAGAGGATACCTATCATGAGATTGATGAACCTGTAGATTGGAAGATTACAGAACAATTGTTATACTATAAAAGTAAGAATAGGAATAAAATAAATACATCCGAAATTAAAATGGTAATATCTGATTGTGACGGTGTTTTGACTGATGGTGGTATGTATTATACAGAACATGGTGATGAAATAAAAAAATTTAATACCAAAGACGGTATGGCATTTCAAATTTTAAGAGATAAAGGTATCGTGACTTGTATAATCACAGGAGAAGACCGAGAAATGGTTCGGAATCGAGCTAAAAAGCTTAATATAAATGAACTATACATGGGTATTAACAATAAGATGGATATTGTAGACAGTCTCTGCAAAAAGTATAATATAGAGTTAGAGGAAATTGTTTACATAGGCGATGATATAAATGATTTGGAGTGCATTAAAAAATGTGGTTATACGATATGTCCTTCCGATGCAGTTGACATGGTGAAAAGAGAAGCGGATTATATATGCAACGCCAAGGGCGGAGAGGGCGTTGTAAGAGAAGCAATATATCATCTGTTTTGATTAATCGAAATTTGTCTTTATTTAGATAGGAGGGGTAAGTAATGGAACAGCGGAAGTGTCACTTATGCAGTAGTGAGGATATTCGGTTGATACATAAAGGAACACGTGATAATAGTCATATAGACGTATTAAAGTGTGCAAATTGTGAATTGGTATTTTTATCTTCCTTTGACCATATTCGTGAGGGCTATTATGAAGAATCAGGAATGCATGTTGATAAAGAGTTAGACATTGTTAAATGGAGAAAAAGTACTTATGAGGACGATATTAGGAGGAAAGAATTCCTAAAAAATATTATCAATAAAAAAGATGTATTGGATTTTGGCTGTGGTAATGGCGGATTTATAGAATATGCACAGCCTTTGGTTAATAGTATATGTGGAATTGAATTAGAAGAGGCTGCCCGTAAATATTTACTCTCAGATGGTAAGACGATTTGGGCTGATATAGAGTATTGTGATAAAAAGTTCGATGTAATCACTTTGTTTCATGTCTTGGAACACCTAGAGCATCCAATAGAATATTTGATGAAACTAGGAAATTTGCTAAAGCCAGAATCAGAAAGCCAGATTATTATTGAGATACCCAATGCTGATGATGCATTACTGACGCTCTATCATTCAACGAATTTTGCAGATTTTACTTACTGGAGTCCGCATTTGTTTTTATACAATCCCAGTAATATTGAGACGTTGGTTGAAAATAGTGGCTTTAGAGTTAACTGGATAAAACAGGTACAACGATATCCATTGGCAAATCATCTATATTGGTTATCCAAAGGAATGCCTGGAGGACATGCTATATGGAATTTTCTAAATGATAATCAATTACATGAGCAATATGAGCGTATACTTAGTGAGAGAGGTATGTGTGATACTATCTTGGTTAGTTTAAGCAAGTAAACTCTACAGTTATTCAATAACCTTTAATTATAAACCAATTACAATGTGTACATTGGTTATGGGAGAAAAGAAAATGATATCCTTGAGTCTGTGTATGATTGTTAAAAATGAAGAAACAAACATAGAAAGTTGTTTAAAAAGCATTTCCTCGTATATTGACGAGATAATTATTGTTGATACTGGATCAGAAGACAGAACAAAGGAATTAGCTATGAAATATACGGACAAAGTGTATAACTTTGAATGGAATAATAATTTTGCTGATGCAAGAAATTTTTCGCTTAGTAAGTCTAGTAATGATTATGTCTTAGTGTTGGATTGCGATGAAATTGTTCAGGACATAAACATTATTGAAATAAAGAAGCTAATTGAAGAGAATCCTGATAAAATCGGACGGTTACTCATAGTAAATGAATTCAAAAGAAAAGGAGTACCTTATAAATCTAAAGAAAGATTGAGTCGATTATTTTCTAAAAAGCATTATGCCTATAATGGTATGATACATGAGCAAATTGTACCTATTTTTGATAAGGAGATAAGTACCTATGATGTACCATTGAAGATAATACATAATGGTTATACAGGAGATGTAGAAGCAAGAAAGTTTAAAACTGATAGGAATATTAATTTATTAAAAACTGCTCTTAAGGAAACGCCGGATGACCCATATATTATCTATCAATTAGGAAAAAGCTATTATATGGAAGAAGAATACCTGGGTGCTTGTAAATACTTTGAGAGGGCATTATATTATGATTTGGATACAAGGCTGGAATATGTTCAAGATATGGTAGAAAGTTATGGCTATTCCTTACTGAATTCTGCGCAATATGATGTTGCTTTACAATTATTGAATGTTTATGAGGATTTTAGCCATTCAGCTGATTTTATATTTCTTGTTGCATTGATTTTAATGAATAATGGGGAGTTTCAGGAAGCAGTAAACGAATTTATTAAGGCAACTGAGAAAAAAGAGTGTAAAATGGAAGGGGTCAATGATTATCTAGCTTATTATAATATCGGTGTCATATTTGAGTGTTTAGGCGATAATGAAACTTCAAGAAAATATTATGAAAAATGCGGTAAATATAAAGTTTTAAAGAATGCATAAAATTAAAAAAGTATAAGAAATAAGGTCTAGTTTTTTTACTCTTAGGTAATATAATAAATGTTGGAGGTATGTCAAACATTGATGTACCTCCATTAGTTAGACTTTATTGCGTAGTAGATTTATCTGCTACGCAATTATTTTATGCAACCAAGAAGCTAAGCTTATATTTCACAACGATTATCCACCCTAGTTTCTCCTTAATCCGAATGAAAAGTAGTCTGATTAACCTACCCCACCTTGTCTTTATATGAACCGTATTTATGACTTTTTCTAGTAAAAGAATTAACTTGAAGACCAAGGTTCTGAACAATTCTTTGAATACGTTTCTTGTTTACAATGTGACCCTGTTTTCTTGCTATCCATAAATCCGAAGAAGGCTGAAGTCTTTGTTTTCTTTTCTATTTTCAAGGGTTTTTGCTCTAGAACCTCAGTTGGATTTTCTCTATCAAAACGTTTCTGCCAGTACATATATAGGTTGATTTGGGAAAACCTGCATATGTGAGAATTGGGGTCAGTTCAAATGCTTCCAACATTTATTTTCTTTACATTAATTCATCTACACGTAACGTCTGAGTATACTATAATTCAAACAACATCAAATGGATGTTGTTTGAATGTTAAATACTTATTGTACCAAAATTTATGTTGTAATAATAGTCTAATATCTTTTCTGCATTATGTGCCCAGCTATGAGATTTTTGAGCTATTTTATAACCGTTTAAAGCAATTTGAGAACCTAAACAATTATCATTAAGTACAGATTTGATATTATCAATGCAACTATTGTCAAGGTTTATGTTATATAAAATAATATTACTCATATTCTTAAAATCTTTATTAATAATCGGAAAGTCATTTGTTAAACATATTGCACCATTTAACATAGAAGTGAAAATACGCTCATGAAAGCCTTCTTGTAAAGTCGGTACATGATTTAATACAATTTTAGATCTGCTCATAAGGTTAATGACATTAGTGATATCTTTATCAGGAATAGTAGCTATACTAAGAAAATCAGAATTAGTATATTCAGAATCTTCCCACCCATTTCCGCATACTGTAACTTTAATCTCATGGTCAAGTAAACAGGTAATAATTTGGTCACGTGTATAGGCTCTTATATAGCGGTCAATTACATTATATAACTCCATAAGTTCGACGAATTCATCATTGGAATAAGTAAAATGAATTTTAGTTAAATAATCTTTTAATGCCTCTTGTAAAGTTAACATTGGATTAATTAACATTGTTTCAATTAAATCATTAGCTATATTTTTATAAACATCCGGTAAGGATTTTATTTCATCATAAATTACAGACGGTGGAACGTAGGAGGAGGGGAAAAATATATCTATATCACGTTTTTTAAAAGGCGTATCGGCGTGTGAGGTGAAACCACCATGTGATAAAAATGTGGTATGTTTTACATTAGGTAAATATGCATTTATAAATTCAATATGACTGTAATCAATACAAGCAATATGCATATTATCGCTATGAGCAGTTGTTAATCTGTGTAAGTGGTAAATTGGATGGTCAACTATATGACCAAAAAATGTTACGTTTTTATTATAACTTATGATAGGAGCATTAGTATTTTTAATACATTCTGAAAATAGAAGTGCCTGGAATGAAAAAACAATATGAAATGTTGAGAGCAAACTTACACTTATTTGTTCGCAGTCCTTTTCTAAGGTTAGATCAAGTATTGTAACATTACATCCAAGTTCAGTAAAGCCGTCGGCGATTTGGTCAGAGGCATGCCGTAAAACATTATACATGGATTGTCCTTTTAATATAAGGATATTGATTTTCATAAGATATTCTCCTTTGTAAATTACAGTAATCCTAAATAATAATTAGAATTGGATTCCGATAACTGTTCTTTAATAGTGTATATTATTTTTAATTTATTGACAAGCAATTATGTACACTTTCAAAGCTAAGAATTAAATGATATTTTTTATAAATTATTACTATTCAGAAAAAGTGAATTTATGTCGAAATATAAAAGTAGATGTGCGATAATGTATTATCATGATTGTATTTTTATTTCACTATAATATAAATTATTTTGGTAAAATTGAATAAAAAAGGAATAAATATGCGAAAATATTTAAAAGAAAAATTAATGACTTTGTTTAGTGAGATGAAAGAGGCAGAAAAAACCTTACTTAGATTAATAAAAAGTGAAGATAATTTTAATTTGCAATACTTGCTTACTGAATTACAGCAAGCAGCATTAGCTATTGGAAAAGAGGCAGAAAAATCTGAAGGTGATGATTCAACATTTATTCATCTTTTAGAGGAATATTGTGAACTGATATGGCAATGCAATATATCAAAAACATGTAGTGAAAAGTTGAAGATATTGGCACAAATTTCAGATAAAAGAAAAGATGCGACTAGTATACTCAAGCATTATATCCAGACACAATATGAGATAGTTTTTTTGCCCTATAAAGCTAGTATGTGGGATAGCCTTGAAAGCGTTTGGCGAGCTGCAAAGGAAGATATTAATTGCGATTGTTATGTTATTCCTATACCGTATTATGATAAAAGACCGGATGGTAGTTTAGGCGATATGCATTATGAAGGTCATCAGTTGCCAGAGTATGTTTCAGTTACAGATTATAAGCATTATGACTTTAGGACAAATCATCCGGATGTTATATACTTTCATAATCCGTACGACCAGTATAATTATGTAACTAGTGTTCACCCAGACTACTACTCAAATAGACTTAAGGAATATACAGATATGCTAGTGTATATTCCCTATTTTGTGAGTAGTGATAATGTGCCGGAACACTTTTGCAGCACCATGGGAGTATTCCGAGCAGATCGTGTCATAGTAGAGTCAGAGAAGATTCGCCAAACTTATATGAATGTTTATATGAATATACTAGGTGAAGAGCAAAAAAAGAGTGATATAGTAAATGGCTATGTAAATAAAAAATATTGGAATAATTTGAAACAGATTGCAGAAACCAAATTTTTAAATTTGGGCAATCCTAAATACGACAAAGTGATTTTAGCACAGGATGCCGTAATCCCCAAAGAATGGGAAGAGTTAATAATAAAAACTGACGGGAGTAAAAAGAAGGTTATTTTTTATAATACAACAGTAGATGCTATATTAAAAAGTCGTGAGAAAGCATTATTAAAAATAAAAAACACATTAGATTTTTTCAGAGAGCAAATGGATGTTGTGTTGTTGTGGAGACCACACCCGCTAGTCAGAGCCACAATAAGTTCTGTAATTCCTCAATTATCTGATGAATATGATGATTTGGTGGAGAAATATCAGAGTGAAGGTTGGGGAATATTCGATGATACTACAGATTTTAACAGAGCTATCATCATTTCTGATGCTTATTATGGTGATAAAAGCAGTGTAGTTGCATTGTATGAGCTAACTGGGAAGCCAGTATTGATACAGAGTTTGGATATAATAACATAAGAGAAGGAGAATGCACCTATAAATATAGAGTGTAAAGTCATTTAGCCTATGAATGTTGCACTGATTTTTGCCGGTGGTACCGGACAGAGAATGAACTCAAAATCTAAACCGAAACAATTCCTTGAAATGCATGGAAAGCCAATTATTATTTATACTTTAGAATATTTTAATGAACACCCTGAAATTGATGCAATCTGCATTGTGTGCTTATATGGGTGGGAGAAAGAATTAGAACGCTTGCTGACCAGTTATAACATACATAAGGTAAAGTGGGTTACTACTGGGGGTGAGACGGGACATGATTCCATTTTTAATGGACTAAAAGTTATGAAAAATGACCTGCAAGATAAGGATGTTGTTATCATACATGATGGTGTAAGACCGTTAATTAGTAAAGAGTTGATTGATAAAAATATTAAGACCGTTGCATTATATGGTAATTCAATAACTGTAGAAAAAGCCAATGAGTCTATTGTTCAGATAAATGACAATGGAATTATTGATAATGTGCCATCCAGGGCAAAAATGAGAATTGCAAAAGCACCACAATGCTTCAGATTTGAGGAAATATGGACAGTACATGAGCAGGCACAAAAGGATGGTTTTAAGTCTATAGACTCCGCTCATTTGCTTCACTATTATGGACATACGCTTCATACTGTTGAAAGTACACCGTATAATATAAAAATAGCAACACCTTCGGATTTTTATGTTTTTCGTGCATTATTTGAAGCAATGGAGAATTCTCAAATTTTTGGTATATAAAAGGGTGTGCAGAATGCATTTAAATTATGGTGGATATAATGAATTTTATCAGGCGCAAAAGGATAAGAAAATTGTTTGCTTTGGTGCAGGCATGATGCCTTATTATATAGAAGATTTATTAGAGCAATGGGGCGTTATTAATAATATAAGTTTTTTTATAGATAATAGTAAAAAAAAGCTGGGTTATGTTTGGGAACGCCGGAAGGTTCCTATATTAACGATTGATGCTTTTCTAGATAAAGGCCTGCAAAATTATATAATATTAATAACTTGTGAAACATTTGAACCAATATGCGGACAATTAGAACAATTAGAACAATTTAATGATATAGACTGTTTTATATACGCATATGTAAATAAAAGTTATATATATACTAAGTTTGTACAAGAACCTGTACCTGATCAATTAGAAGTCAAAATTCCTCGAACAATTCACTATTGTTGGTTTGGAGGTCAGAAACTATCGGATTTGGAAGAGAGATGTATACAAAGTTGGAAAGAGTTTTGTCCAGATTATGAGATTGTTAGATGGGACGAAAATAATTATGATGTTAATAAAAATTTATATATGAAACAGGCATACAAAGCAGGTAAATGGGCTTTTGTATCGGATTATGCAAGATTGGATATTCTTTATACATATGGTGGTATTTATTTAGATACTGATGTTGAAATTATTAAGAGTATAGAAAGATTATTATATAACGAGGCGTTTATTGCCTATGGTGAATGGCCGTCATTAAACAGTGGAGCTGGAATAGGCTCAGTGAAAGGTAACGAAATATTAAAAGAGATGAGAGATGATCCTCGTAGTACAATACCTTTTATTAACAACCATGGTGAATACAACTTAGAAACTAATAGTATTTATGAATCGGCAGTGTTAAAAAAGTACGGATTAAAACAAAATTTTGAAATTCAGTTAGTTAAAAACTTTATGGTATATCATCCTGTTTATTTTGCTCCAGCAAGCGTTGTTGGAGACAGGGCTTTTATCAATGAATATACCTATGCCATTCATCATTGTCATGGAAGCTGGGCAGATAAAAAGCGTAAGATTGATAAGAAGAAGACGCTAAACAGATTAAGAAGGGATAAAGAATAATATGGATTATATGTTTAATGTAAAAGATAAATATATAATGTATGATAAAAAGGAGAAAATCCGTATTGTATTTATGATACAGGTAGCATCTTTTTGGCCTTCTATCGAAAGTTTCTATGAAGCATGTATTCAGGATGATAGGTTTGATACTCGTTTGATTTTAATCACAGAATCTTCGGTTGAAAAAGTGCAGATGGAAAATACAAGAGAATTTTTACAGAATAATCACTTGCAATATGAAATTTATTCGGAAGAGCTACTGAAAATCATTCAACCCCATATTGCAGTATATCAGCCACCCTACGATGTATCATATAGAACGCCTGAAACATTATCCATACATACAAAAAAAATGGGAACAAGAATCGTTTATGTTCCGTATGGAATTGAAATTGCAGATACAGAGGATGCTAGATTAGCGCATTTTGATACCTATGTAGTTAGAAATAGTTGGAGAATATATACTTTTTCTGAAATGATGAGACAAGAATATAATAAATATTGTGGTAATAGAAATGCAGTTAGAGCCTGCGGTCTACCTAAGTTTGATGCGTATTATAATAAGCAATTTAACCTAAATACTCAGATAGCTAACAGGGTAAAAAATAGAAAAATTGTACTATGGAAAATGCATTTTCCTAAGATTATATATGAAGAAGGTGTACAGCTGCAGGTAACTCCTTATCTGGATGTGTATCTAGAGCTAGAGAAAAAATTGATTAATTATCAAGACTTATTTTTTATAGTTATGCCTCACCCTATGTTTACAAGCTCTACTATTCCATGTGAATTAGCAAAAAAGGCGGGTGAGCTCCTTAGTAGGTTAAAGGGGCATGAAAATGTGTTCATAGATATTGCACAGGACTATAGAGACTCCTTATTTAATGCAGATGCTATAATGATTGATAGAAGTGCTATAATGGTTGAAGCAGCAGTATGTGATGTTCCTATTTTATATCTGTATAATCAAGTTTATACAGAAAAAATGACACCTCCAATACAAATGCTTGTAGATACATATAATAAGGGAACAACAATAGAGGATATAGAAAAATTTCTAAATCAAGTTGCAATCAATGAGACCTATGATTTCTCAGAGAGAAAAATAGCTATAAACAAAGTATTACCTAATTTAGATGGTATGAACGGAGTACGTATTAAAGAGAATCTTATAAAAGGTTTGGAAGAAGAGGAACGTACAGAAATAAAACTTGTACTGTTTGGTGCTGGTCAAGTTTGCCGGTATTATTTGGAGCGGCTTCATCTATTAGTTGATAGCAGGTTTAAGCTTGTAGCTTTTTCAGATAATGATTCTAATAAATGGGGTGAAAAAATAAATGAGATAAGTATAGTTTCTCCTGAAAAGCTTAAAGACATAGAATTTGACTTATTAATTATTACTACTGAACAATACCATATGCAGATAAAAAGAAAGTTAGTGTACGAGCTATATCTGGATGAAGAGAAGATTATGAGATTGGATTATTTCTGTGAATACGTCAAAGGAAACCTTTAAACATGAATTAATATAAGTATTATGTAACTTACTATAGAAGAATAACTAAAGGTATACAGGAGCGGATACTTAAGTTATAAAGATAACCTTATCAATGAAAGAATAGTGCAGGTATTATATATTAAGTTTTTCGATACCCCAAAATTAGTATGCAGAATAGGGAGAAATATGGTATTAAAAAATTGTAATATGAAAGAATTTCATGAAAAATTAGGTAATAAGCAGCTAATATGTTTTGGTATTGGTAATGATATAGGACAAATGATTTTAAATTATCCAGAATACTCATGGGCAGAAAAAATAACTTTTCTTGTTGATAATGATTGCAATAAACATGGTAAGCTGATAGAGATACAGGGAAAAAGATTTGAGATAAAAACCATAAAGGAATTGATAAATACAGATAAAACTCAAATGGTCATAATAATAACTTGCAGTTATTATTATGAGATTGTAAAACAACTGAATTCTCTTGAAGGATTTGAAGCAGTTGAATGTTATATATATAATTTTATGCTTAATTTAATGCCAGAGTATGATATGCCGATGGAGAATGAAAAAGAGTTCTTAATACCTCCGGTTATACATTATTGCTGGTTTGGAAAAGGGGCGTTGCCTGATTTTTATAAAAAATGTATTGCCAGTTGGAAAAAGTATTGTCCCACATATGAAATTGTAGAATGGAATGAAAGTAATTGTGATCTAACTGAAAATTTGTATGCACTACAAGCTTACCAAAATAAAAAATATGGTTTTGTACCAGATTACTTTAGGTTGAAAATAATATACGAAAATGGAGGAATTTATTTAGATACAGATGTTGAAGTGATTAAAAACTTGGATTTATTACGTTATAATAAATGTTTTTGTGGGATGCAACTTCCAGGTGAAGTTAATTTAGGTCTGGGGTTTGGTGCATGTAAAGGAAATCAAATTATTAATAAATTATTAGAAACATATAGCGGGCTTATTTTTCAAGAAAAAACAGGAAATTTAAATGAGATAGCTAGTCCTGTATACCAGACAAATGATCTATTTTCTATGGGAATGGAATATGGAAACAAAATACAAAAAATAGGGAATATGGTGATATACCCCACTGATGTGTTGAGTCCTAAGAACTTATATACAAATATGATTAATGTTACAAAAAACACACATACAATCCATCATTTCGATGGTTCTTGGGCTTCGGGTGATCGTTTAATTAGGAAAAAAAAGCGAATACAAGAGTCACAGGAACTACAAAAACTATTTATCTGAGAAGTGGGGAGAAAAATGAAATTAAAAAATTGTGATTATAAAACCTTTTTAAAAGATGTATCCAATAAAAAAGTAGTCTGCTTTGGTGTAGGGAAAATGCTTTCAGAAATGCAGGAAGAATTTATAAATACACCCATTAAACAGATAATCGGCATTACCGATAATAACCACTCCCAATGGTATAGTAAAAAAACGGTATTTGGAGAGGAATTAGAGGTATTGCCTCCAAGTATAATGTTCACTTTATTAAATGAAGATATTGTTATATTAATTACGAGTAATGCTTGTTTGGAAATTGTTCAGCAATTAGAGAGTGTAATAAATAATAGCACTACATGTTATATTTTTCCTTTTTTAAGAAGCTTGCAGCAAGATAAAGACGCATTAAATGCATCAAAAAATAGAATTATAATTAGAAATAATCAACCAAATATTCCTAAAAAAATACATTATACATGGTTTTCAGGTCAAAAGATGCCTGAAAGTATGATAAAGTGTAAAGAGAGTTGGAAGAAATATTGTCCGGATTATCAAATAATTGAATGGAATCAAGAAAACTATGATGTAACAAAATGTAAGTACATGCAGCAAGCCATTGAAAATAAGAAATGGGGATTTGCTGGAGACTATGCAAGGTTGGATTTAATATATAAGTATGGAGGGATATATCTGGATTTGGATGTGGAATTAGTAAAAAATCTTGACGAATTATTGTATAATGAGGCATATGCTAGTTTTGAATCTACAAAATTTGTTAATTTTGGATCTGGGTTTGGTGCAGTAGCAGGGTTTTCTTTATTAAAGGAAATGATGTCAGAATATGAAAGAATAGATTTTGTTGATAGTAATGGACTTCTAAACCTGGCAGCTTCACCTGTATATCAAACCAAAGTTCTAGAAAAGCTAGGTTTAAGAAGGAATGGCTCTATGCAGCTGATTTCTGGAATGACAATCTATCCTTTTGATTTTCTTTGTGCTCAGAGCGTCTTGACTGGAATAATTTATCAAACAGAGAATACGCACTCAATTCATCGATTTGCTGCTTCATGGATGGAAGATATAGTTGTTGAAGAAAGAAATAAAAAGTTGGAGTTACTGAGAAAAATAAGTATATAACTTACATATCATAAAGGAGTATAAGAATTATGGTTTTAAGAAACAGTACTATGCTTGACTTTGTTAATGTGGTTAAAAATAAAAAATTGTACTGTTTTGGTGCTGGTTCTGTACCGAATGAAATATGCAGTAAATATCCTGAACTTAAACTTGAAAGTTATATTTATCGGTTTATAGATAATAGTTCTATTTTACAGGGAACTAAAAAGAAAGTAGGAACTTCCGATATTTTAGTTATATCAGTAGAAGAGTTCCTAAAAGAAGTTGATGAAAGTACAGTAGTTTTATTTACGTTATATGCATTTTTAGAGGCATTTGAACAATTAGATACTGTTTCTGTATTAGATACAATATCCTGTTATATTTACAGAATGATTGTAGCAGCCGATTATGATTTTCAATTAGCCCAACAAAAGATTCCGGAAAATGGCTTATTATATACAGGTTCACCTCAGATACCTAAAAAAATTCATTATTGCTGGTTTGGGTATAATGAACTACCTGACTTAGCTAAAAGATGCATCGAAAGTTGGAAAAAGTTTTGCCCTAATTATGAAATTATACGCTGGGATGAAACAAATTATGATGTGAGTAAAAATAAATATATGCATAAGGCATATAAAGACAGAAAATGGGCGTTTGTATCTGATTATGCAAGGTTGGATATTGTTAATGATTATGGTGGTATTTATTTGGATACGGATGTCGAGTTAGTCAAAAGTCTAGATTCATTACTATATGAAAAAGGTTTCTGCGGCTTTGAAAGTAATCAACAAGTTGCTTTTGGATTAGGGTTTGGAGCTCATAGTAATAATAAAGTTGTTGCTGACTTACTTAAGTTGTATGATACCTTAGAGTGGGATGGAGGAAAAACCCCTTGTCCAGTCTTTCAGACATCTATTTTAAAAAAACACGGATTGATTGAGCAGAATAGTTTTCAGAGATTAAAAGATATGACAATTTTGCCTGCAGAATGTCTTTGTCCAAAAAGTATAATGTCTAGCAAGATATCGGTAACACCACGAACTTTTGCAATTCATCATTATGCTGCCTCATGGTATGAATACACCCAAACAGAAATAGAATTCTTGAAATTATGGGAAAGGGTCCAGGACTATGAATAATTTTATGCCTAAAGTCTCTATAATTATACCAGTATACAATGCTGAAAAATATATAGAATCTTGTTTAGAGAGTGTTGTTAGCCAAACATACCCCAATATAGAAATACTACTTATGGTAGGACAATGTAATGATTCTTCTTTAGAAAAATGTATTAAATGGCAGAAAAAAAATAGTAAGATAATAATAGTAAGCAGGAAAGACAATAGTCTGGGGGATGCCAGAAATTATGGTTTAAAAATTGCACAGGGTGATTTTGTTGCATATGTTGATGCTGATGATTATGTTGAGAATAACTTTATTTATAAATTATTGAAGCCATTTTTAACAGATGATTTATTAGATTTTGTTTGTTGTGGTTTTGACAAATTTAGAGAAAACGAAATGTTAAAAGAGGGTTGGGTACCAGAAGAAAGAGGAAAAAAGGAAGTATCTTTTACTTCCTATGTTAATTGTATCAAGTATGGTGTAGTATGGAATAAGATGTACCGCACGAAGTGGCTTGTAGAGAAAAATATAACAATGTTTGATGGTTGCCATGAAGATGACGCGATGCACTTTATTCTTGCTTCACAAGTAAAGCATGTTTATCTTATATCGGAAGCATTGTATCATTATAATGTAGGAAATGTTGTTAGCTTACTACATAATAAAAAGAATCGATTGCAGTATTTTGATGCTGTACGTTTTGTTATAGACTATTATAAACAAAATAATATATTAGAAATGTACTATTACCAAATAAGAAAAATTGTGTTAAATAGTGTAAAATTTATATTAGAAGAAACACAGGAAGATATAGAAATTATAACAAAATATGAAGATTTTCTTGCTGAAATATATCCAGAGGTTCATGATGAGTTTAGTTTTTGGAAATGTAGGAATATACAACTTGAATCTACTCTAATAATATTTGGGGGAGGGGCTGATTGCAATTTACTATTAAAGCAAATTGACAAGGAAAAAATCAGATATATAGTTGATAATAACGTACAATTGCACGGAAAAATGGTGGAAAATATCCCTGTTGTTTCATTTGCCGAACTACTAAACTATAGAGACTCATATACAGTAATTGTATCCAGTAGCCATTATTTTTATGAAATTGCAAGGCAACTGCGTCAAAATGGCATATATAATTACGTGAGTCCTGAAGATTATTATATAAAAAAGTTTGAAAAAAGACGAAAAGATAAGAATTTAGTGTTGTTTAATACACCCGAACATAGTAATATTGGAGATCATACAATAGCAGAAGCTGAAAAAGGTTTTTTTGGTAAGTATTTCTCGGATTACGGCCTTATAGAAATAACGGATATGATGTATAAACGTTATGGTAAGAAATTGAAGAGGATTATAAGCAGAGAAGATATTATTATTATAACAGGTGGTGGGTTCCTAGGGAGTTTGTGGATGGATGGCGGAGAACAGGCTGTAAGGCGCATAATGGAAGAGTATTCTGAGAATAAGATTATTATTTTTCCGCAAACAATATATTTTGAAGATAATACATATGGAAAATATGAGTTAGAAATAAGCAAACAAATTTATAGAAAGTGCAGAAATCTGACTGTCTTTCTACGTGAAATGAAATCATACAATACCGCAAGACAGATGTTAGATGGATATGCGAAATGTGAATTATTTCCTGACATTGTACTGTCTATGAGTGGTCTTGATGCAGAAAATGGAAATAGAGCAGGAGCTGCCCTATGCCTAAAAGAGTGTAAAGAAAGTCTTTTATCTAGCGAGCAAAAAAAATATATAGAACAACATCTGAAAAATAATTTTAAAGTAGAAAAAATTACGATGCATTCAGCGGGAGAAATATACCCCAATATGCGAAATTATTATATACAAGAAAAAATAGAAGAAATAAAAAAGTATGAATTAGTTGTAACAGATGCTCTACACTGTATGTTATTTTGTGCAATTAGTGGAACAAGATGTATTGCCTTAAATAATATCAGTGGTAAAGTGGAGGGAGTGTATCAATGGATAAAAAGTCTTTCTTATATTCGATTTGCATCGTCGGAGAAGGAAATTGATAAACTGTCAACAGAATTACTGCAAATAGTGGATACAAGATATACATTCGATTTTAATATTTATGTAGATAAAATAATAGATGCTATCAAGGAGACTATATAATATGAAAATACTACTATGGGGTTGTGGAGAACGATGCCAGTTTTTTATAAAAAATAAATATCTAGACTTAGATATAATCATAGGATTTATTGATAATAACTCAAATCTGACTCATTTTTTTGGAAAAAAAGTTTATCGCCCAGATGAAATATATACCCTGTCAGAAAAATATGATTTTATAATTGTTACTACAAATACTTATACAGTTAACAGTCAAATACTTAATCAGTTAGAAGCACTGGGCTTACCGTCAGATAAAATCTTATTCATTTATAATAATTATAGAATTACAGAGAAGATATATATAAAAAAGCAAAATGATAAGTTGATAAAAGCTATATCAGAAGAACTCTATTATAATATAGTTGAGCCAGAAAAATTGCAGGTTGAAAGATTGAATGATACGCTTACCTGTAGCTTTGATTTAATAGATAATCAGAAAATAGTCGGAACTGGTAGTTTGAATAATGATTTAATGTACATGAAAGATTATACAAGGTATAGAACATTTGAATTGACTGCAAATGAGATAGAAAACAGAAAACTAGAGGGTGCTGTCGCAGAAGTAGGAGTATTTAGGGGAATGTTTGCAGAGATAATAAACTTAAAATTTCCTGATAGAAAGTTGTATCTTTTTGATTCATTCGAAAGCTTTAAACCCGAAGAGTATGAAAAAGAAAGAGAATCTGAGTACTGTGAAGAAGGGTTTAAAAAAGTCTTTGAGAATACTAGTGTAGATATTGTTATGAAACGGATGCCATATCCTGATAACTGTATTGTTAGGAAAGGATTTTTTCCTGAAAGTATTCAAGAACAGGAGCAAAATGAGAATTTTGCATTCATATCAATTGATGTAGATTTTGAAGAATCAACGTATCAATGCTTAAGCTTTTTCTATCCCAGATTAGTGAAAAATGGTTATATTTTTTTACATGATTATAATAATCGTAATTTAGAGGGTGTTAAAGTTGCTGTAAATCGATATGAGGCAGATAATAAGATAACATTTAATAAGATACCGTTATGTGACGAAGGAGGGACGTTAATTATTATAAAATAATAGAGAGCCTGTTTTAAGGAAGTGAGATAATTAAATTATGATAAGAGACGATGGATTTGTAAAAGAGCCAGCTCTATGGTTTGAAGTGGCGTGTATTGAAAGTGGTAAACTATGGTTTGTAGCGGGAATTGGTAATGGTTTATTTGAAATGGATTTAAATACGGAAGAAGTATCTTTTTTAGGTCTTTTACCAGAAGAAGAAAATGATAAGAGAAGACTTATTGGTTCTATTATAAAATATGAGGATACGTTAGTAATGGCTCCTTTTAATGGTAATTCATTTTATCAGTATGATTTACTGAATAAGAATTTTAGTAAAATAGATTGTGAGTTGAAAGGAGCAGCTAAGTTTTTTTGCGGAAAGAAATATGGTAAAGATATTTATTTTATTGGTTATCTCTACCCTGTTATTGCCAAGTATAATGTTGAGGAACAAAAGATTATATATTTTTCTGAGTTTCAGGACGACATTTTACAACGAATCGTTAAAAAGGATGAATCTTTGTTTAGGGATACAGCTTGTATCAGAGATGACATATTAATTATACCAAGTTGCCAGAGTAATTTCTTATTATTGTTTAACCTAACAACGAATACATTTAAAATAAATTATATTAATGATGGGAATCATGGATTTAATGCAATTATTGAAGATAATGATAGATATTATTTAATATCCCGTAGGGGAAAACAGATTTATCAGTGGGATTATGATACTAATGATAGTACCATTATTACTGAATATTCAGATAGAATTATTAACAAAATTGAGTGTTATGGTTATGCAGTGGGCTGTCGGGGCAAAACGATAATTGTTGATTTGTACAGTTCAAATGGTGTAGTAATAGATAACAGCAACAAGAAATTAACATCTTTTACAAATTTACTTCCGGTTGAGATATGTAAAAATAATGTGGCTAATCTTAGTCAGAGTACTCTTTGGATAGGTGTATTTGGTGAAAAAATATATTATTTTTCAGTTTTTAATTGTTATCTTTATGAACTAAATTTGTGTACTAAAGAAATACATAGATATAAAATTGAATTGACTACAGAAAGGCTTCCGGCATATCTTCAGGCGATATCTACTAGTGGCAATGTACTATTTGAAGAAATGGCTTATTGCGGAATTAATAACTTTCTTAAGTTTCCAAAAAATAAGAATGGTGGCAATGTTTTGTCACCAGATAATGGTAACAAGATTTACAATAAAATTAAAGGGCTATTAATCAGCTAAGTGGTACAGCGATGGAAAAAATAAAAAGATTAATTAATTGTGTTTTACCAGATACAATATGTAATATGAACTGCACCTATTGTTATATAGGACAGCAAGGAACACATGCCTGCAAATCATCTGTTAATCCCCATACCGTAAAAGAGATAAGAAGTGCTCTTTCATATGAGCGACTGGGGGGAGGCTGCCATATGAATATATGTGCTGCGGGGGAGACTTTGCTGGTGCCTTATATCACAGAGTTGACATCTGAATTTATAGAAGAGGGTCATATCGTATCTTTAGTGACGAATGGTACAGTACACAAGGTTATAAATGAACTTTGTGATATGCCCATAGAAAAAAGACAAAAAATTTTCATGAAATTTTCATTTCATTATTTAGAGCTGAAAAAGGGAAAGCTTTTGGATCATTTTTTTCAAAATGTCAGGAAAATTCAAGAAGCTGATATAGGATTTACTGTTGAATTAACTGTAAATGATGAATCAATTGGATATATTGATGATATAAGGAAAGTATGTAATGAAAAATTGGGGTGTGATTGTCATATTATAGAATCAAGGCAGCAGGATGGTAAGGATTGGCCAAGATTAACTCAGTTGACAATGAAAGAACATCAGAAAAAGTGGGGGGTCTTTAATAGTGAGTTGTTTGAGTTCCAACAGACCATATGGGGAGAGAAGCGAAATGAGTTTTGTTATGCAGGAGATTGGGTTGTATCAATTGATTTAAAAAATGGAGATGTTTGCCCGTGCTTTGGAGGAGGGCACGTTATTGATAACATATACAGATTTCTTGACAGACCAATTCAATTCCACGCCATTGGAAAAAATTGTCCATGGGGACATTGCTTTGCAGCACATGCATTACTAACGCATGGAGTAATACCTGGATTTACTGCACCCACATATGCGGAAGTAAGAAATCGGTGTATACCAGAACAGCGGGAATGGTTGGGAAGTAGTTTAAAACAGATATTTAGTACAAGACTATCAGACTATAATCAGGAATATAATATTGCTAGAAAAGAATTAACTAACTTTATATCTGGTATTGAGTATGGTAAGTATGAAATGTCAGATGCAGACAAAGTATTACCGCATCTATTAAAGTATTTTAAAAACAATAACTATAAAAATATAGCTATCTATGGAGCAGGTAGATTAGGTAGGGCACTTGGCGAACTACTTGAAAAGTGTAATCTAAACGTAGTGTGTTTTTTGGATAAAAATTATGAAAATATAAATTTTGAAAAGCCATGTGTTGCAATCGAATCGGTAGTGGAGTCTGTGGATGTTATTATCATCAGTGTACACAGAGTTTTTTATGATATCAAAGAAATGCTTAGATTGAATAATCGAGCAGATATTATTTCAATTATAGATTTGTATGTTGATGAAATGAATGATAACTGTTTATGAAAAAAGTACATTTTAGTATAGATGATATAATAATGAGTCTGCGATGGCTTGAGCATAACAGACCTAGCAGTATTTTTGACATGGAATTGTATGGTAAACTGTTGGAATGGAACAGGAAATATGGACTGAAAGTTTCTTGTTATGCTTTTGGAAACAACGGAAGTGATTTTCAGATTGAAAGTATACCGAAGCTTTATATAAATGAAATAATCAATAATAAGGATTGGCTCCGTTTTGCATACCACGGTGTATATGGAAATCAGTATCAAAATGACAGTGTTTTATTCAGGAGAGAATTGGAAAATTTTCATAATATATTTGGACAAGAAAATTTAGCTCATATAGTTAGGTTGCATTGTTGGCAGTGCAGCAGTCAAGAAATAGAATATCTGAAAGGTTCAGGTGTGACAACACTATTATGCCCTGATCGAGGAACAGAACTATTTTATGATTTGTCTATTAGTGAATGCAATGCTGTAAGAAGAAATCTAAAAGTAAAAAAAGGTAATCTGAGTTATTTAAAGACGAATGTAAGGTATGATGATATGCAGGATATAAGTTGTTTGAAAGAGTTTGAATCAAGTGATACAGTAGTGCTTTTCGGTCATGAAGGATTATTTAGAGACAAAGTTGTATTTGTAGAAGAAACCCTTAAGTATTTTTATGAGGAAGGATATACTTTTGTTATATAATAATAAATATAGTGTTATTTAAAAGGGAAATAAGAAGGATTACATTATAGTAATTACTGAAAAGTTTTAAATTATTCCTGTATACTAGATAGTAAATCTGTAGAAGCCGATGGTTAATGAGCTATTGACCGGAAAATATACCAGTCCAAATGGAATAAAGTGTGGTATTCAAACATTTTAAGGGAACATAAAAATATTAAACCGGAAGAATGATGAGTCTGAAGATATAAGATTGTAGAAAAAATTAATTAGATGAATAATTATGACAAGAATACTACATAGAGAAAGGGAGAAGTATGATTATAACCAAAACTCCTTTCCGTGTCAGCTTCTGTGGCGGCGGCAGCGATATAAGGGATTTCTATAAGGAATATGGAGGCTGTGTTTTAAGTACAAGTATTAATAAGTATATGTATATATCTATCCATCCCTATTTCGATAATAACAAAACAGCCTTAAAATATTCAGAAAATGAGATAGTGGATGATTTGTCTCAAATTAAACATTCTATTTTTAGAACAGTTTTAAATGATATGGACATTAGCGGTGTAGAAATTGTAAGTACAGCGGACATTCCCAGTGGAACCGGGCTTGGCTCCTCAAGTTCTTTTACAGTAGGACTTTTACATACTCTTTATTGCTTCCAAGGGAAGTATACTTCTAAAAGTGAACTTGCAAAAAAAGCATGTCGTGTTGAAATTGACTTACTTGGTAATCCTATCGGTAAGCAAGACCAATATGCGGCAGCCTGTGGTGGCTTAAATTTTATCTCTTTTCATCAGGATGATAATGTTTCGGTAGAGCCTATTATTACAAGGTCAAGTACATTAAAAAATTTGCAAGAGAATCTTGTTATGTTTTATACAGGAATTACACATGATGCCAATGTAATATTATCAGAACAGAAAGAGAATATTTCAAAACGGGACAAGGTGGATAATCTGAAAAAAATGTGCTCACTTGCTAAAGATATGAAATATTCATTGGAGCACAACCAATTATTAGATTTTGGCACCATTCTAAATGAAGGGTGGCTTTTAAAAAAGGAGCTTGCTTCAGGTGTTTCTAATTCTCATATAGATGATTTGTATGAATGTGCCATGAAGAATGGTGCTCTAGGTGGAAAACTTTTAGGGGCAGGTGGCGGTGGCTTTCTTTTGTTCTATTGCGAAAAAGAAAAGCAAAAGGTACTGGAAGAGGCACTTGGCTTAAAAAGATTTTATTTTAATTTTGAGCATGACGGTACCTCTGTTGTTTATATAGGTGATAAATATTGGTAGTGGCTGGTAACGGCGGAATGGAGTTTGTATGAAAACATTAGTAATTGGGGGGGCTGGCTTTATAGGCAGTCACCTAAATGATGCACTACTAAAGGAAGGTCATAAGGTTGTTAGTGTAGATAATCTTTCTTTAGGAAGTGAAATAAATATTAGACATTTAGTAAGTAATAGTAATTTTAGTTTTTATCAGCAAGATGCAGCAGATATAAACAAATTATCAGATATATTTGAAAAAGAACAACCGGAATATGTATTTCACTTGGCTGCAAACTCAGATATACAGGCTAGTGCTAAAAATCCAGAAGTGGAATATCGAAACACATACACTACGACTTTTAATATTCTTTCTTGCATGGGTAAATATAATGTTAAAAAATTGTTTTTTTCATCAACATCCGCCGTATATGGGGATAAAAAAGATATTATACTAGATGAGAATACTCCAAACTTATCTCCAATTTCGTATTATGGTGCGGCAAAGCTTGGTAGTGAGGCCCTTATAAGTGCTTTTTCTTATATGAATGATTTTTCATCTTTGGTATTTCGTTTTCCGAATGTAATTGGGCCGAGACTTACGCATGGTGTTATATATGATTTTATTCATAAATTACAAAGTAATCCTTCCGAATTGAAGATATTGGGTGATGGGAAACAGACCAAGCCTTATATCTATATTGCAGATTTAATACAAGCGATAATCCAGTTTATGGATATTGATGACGCAGGTGTATCAATCTATAATTTAGGAGTGGAAGGGAATACTTGCGTTACTCGAATTGCAGACATTTTATGTGAAGAGATGGGATTAACCAACGTTACATATGATTTTACGGGTGGAAAAGGTGGTTGGAAGGGCGATGTGCCTAAATTCTACTATTGTTTGGACAAGATACATTCAGCAGGATGGATTGCAAGATATACATCTGATGAAGCTGTTAGAAAAACAATTATAGAAATATTAAACAATAGAAAGTGCAATTAATATGAAAAAATGGACAGCAGTTATTCAAGCGGGAGGTATGGGGACACGTCTGCATGAACTTACGAAAGGAGAAATTCCAAAACCGCTATATCCATTACTTGGAAAGCCAATCATTCAGCACCAATTAGAAAAGCTTATCGAAAGTGGCATTCAAAGATTTGTGTTTATAGTAGGGCATCTGGGTGACAAAATTCAAGAATATTTTAAGGACGGAGCAAATTGGGGGGTTTATATTAATTATATAGTAGAATCAGAACCTTTAGGATCTGCCGGTGCCCTCTCTTACTTAAAAGAAAGGTTCTGTACTGAGGATTTCTTGTTAATTTTTGGCGATGTTATGTTTGATATCGATATAGATAGAATGATAACGTTTCATGAGCGTAAAGGAAGTAATATAACGTTGTTAGTTCATCCTAATTCACATCCATATGATTCTGACCTAGTGGTTTTAGATAAGGAAGAGAGAATTATTGGTTTCGATTCTAAAAAAAATAAAAGAAATTATTGGTATGATAATTGTGTAAATGCAGGTATTTATATTTTTAATAAAGGACTTCTTGAAAAAATCGAAAAACCAAAAAAATTAGATTTGGAATCAGATATAATTGTACCTTATTTAGGAAGTGGTAAAGTGTATGGTTATCGTACTACGGAATATGTAAAGGATGCAGGAACGGTTGAACGTTTTTATGCAGTAGAAAAGGATTTTCAGTCAGGAACTGCTTTTGAGAAAAATTTAAAAAGACAGCAGAAGTGCATCTTTTTAGATAGAGACGGAACATTGAACATTCATAAAGGATTCATAGATAACGAAATAGATTTTGAGTTAGAAAAGAATGCTGCTGAGGCAGTTAAATTAATAAATGATTCCGGCTATTTAGCTATTGTAGTTACTAATCAGCCAGTTGTTGCAAGAGGGCAGTGTTCTATTGAAGATGTTAATAATATACACAAGAAGATGGCTTCGCTGTTAGGTGATCAAGGTGCCTTTCTAGATGATATAATATTTTGTCCTCATCATCCAGATAAAGGGTACCCTGAAGAAAAAATCGAATATAAAGTTGTATGCAATTGTAGAAAGCCTAATACTGGTATGATTGATTTAATGGTACAAAAATACAATATTGACAAGGAAAAATCTTTTATAATAGGTGATACAACAAGTGATATATTAACTGGTATAAAATCGGGTCTTAGTACTGTTATTGTTCAAACTGGCGAAGGGGGAAGGGATAGAAAGTATAGTGTATCACCAGATAAAGAAGCAGTTGACATATTAGATGCCGTAAAACAGATAGTAAATAACAAGGGAGGCTATAAGTTATGATTGATTATACAGGTGGAATAAAGGAGTATATTGAATTAGAAAAGAAAACTTTGGAAAGCTTACCCATAGTGGATATCAATAATGTGATGAATATTTTAGAAAATGCCAGATTGAATCAAAAAAGAATTTTCATTTGTGGTAATGGGGGCAGTGCTTCTACAGCCTCTCACTTTAAGTGTGATTTTAATAAAGGAATCAGTTATGCTCAGGATATAAAATATGATTTTGAATGTTTAAGTGATAATGTTCCAATGATGATGGCGATTGCAAATGACATAGGTTATGACGAGATATTTGTTGTTCCTTTAAAAAATAAATTGAAAGCAGGGGATATTGTAATAGGTATATCGGGAAGTGGAAATTCCGCAAATGTTGTGAAAGCTTTAGAATATGCAAATAGTACTAATGCCGAAACTATTGCGCTAACAGGTTATGATGGGGGGAGATTGAAGCAAATAGCAAGACACAATATTCATATTAATATTAATAATATGCAGATTACGGAAGATATACATTTAATCTTAGATCATATGATGATGTACATATTATCTGGAATGAAGGGATGCTAAAGATAAAGTGGTGGAGGATGAAAAATGATATGTTTTTGTGAGAAAGAAGTTTATGTAATATATAATGAAGAATTAGAAGTGTCAAATTTGTTCTCTTTTTTTTGTAGCCCAGGTCATTCCACCGATATTGTCATTGTTAAAGATTATCGGGAAAACTTTGTAGGTATAATAACATACGAGAGGTTACTTTATAAAAGAGATCAATTAGTGCAGACTCAAATTCTATCAACCGGAGTTAATATTTGGGAGGAAGCCTATAAAATATTTAATTCGGATAAGTATATACTTTATATTCCCGTATTTGATGAAATGAATGAGTTAGTTTACTTCTGTTATCAGAGAGTAATGACCCAAGAAGTAGAGGTAGACAGGATTATGGATCAGTTATATAAAAATGATGCAGCACTATTTTTATCTGAATTATATCCTAAGATAAAGGCAGTTTATCTATATGGTTTAAACGAATTGTCGTATAAATTTTATAAATTATTATACAAGAGAAACATAACTGTTGTGATTCAGGAAGATATCTGGGAAATTATACTCGGAATTAAAACAAAGGATGTTAAAATACCTAGTTTTATGTGTATGAAAATATACTCTGATGGTACTGAATTGATTGTCGAAGAAAAAGATCAAACTCAGAAAGATAGATTCTCTTTTAAAAATAGATGGGAATTTCTTTTAGATATTGCATTTATAAATAGAATAATTGTTGAAAATAGTATCAAAAACAGTTTCAATAGAATGAGCATTAAATGTTATATATGTAGGATTCCTTTATTTGAAGAATTAAATAATTATGATTTAGAAGAAGTATTTAGACATATGAAATATATTTCTCTTTCGAATCCTTTATTGAACATAGATGATAAGGAAACCATGAAACAGATAACAAAAGTATGCGGAATGAGCCATGAAGAGCATTTAAAAAAATATAATAATGAAATAACAGAAAGAAGAAGTATAAAGGATTCACATATTACCAAGTATGGAAGAGAGGAGAGCACTATTTATATAGTTGGGCCCTGTATTGCAAGTAGTAATGGTAACCATAATTTGCAAAAGGATACCTTACTATATCTCCTTTATGAATTTTTGAAAAAGCAAGGTTTAAAATATTCTGTAAAAGGTATTTCCTTAGGGCAAGAAAGTTTTCAAAATGTAGAGAATATAGTTAATACACTTTCGATAAAAGATAAGGATATTATAATTTTTATTTCTTGTAATCGTAAGAAACTTTGTGAAAAGTTCGGTATAAAAGATAGTGTCGATTTGTTTTTGCTTGATTTATTTAATTCTAGAAATGAAGGCGAAATATGGTTCTCAGATAATCCAATTCATACGACCCGAAAAGGTAATGAGGCAATTGTTAATGAATTATATAACAAAATTATCGATCAAGAAATTAAAAAAATGGATTTTAGTAAGGCATCTGTATGTTTACAGCAAGGAAAAGTACTTTTAACCGAATATGAAAGAGAAAATTTAAATTTATACTTGCATGATATTGCAGCATTAAAATTTTCTGATTCAATAGGAGATGAAGTTGGTACCATAGTAATGAACTGTAATCCGATTACTTATGGGCATTTACATCTTATTGAATATGCCAGCAAAGCGGTTGATTATCTTTATATATTTATTGTTGAAGAGGATAGGTCATTTTTTACTTTTGAAGAGCGGTATAAATTAGTCAAGGAAGCTACTGCCCATATACCTAACTTACGAGTGATACCATCCGGTCAGTTTATACTTTCAAATAAGACATTGCCAGCATATTTTACAAAAGAATATAAAAAAGAAATAATTATCGATGCGAGTGAAGATATTGGAATCTTTGCACAATATATAGCACCTGTATTGAATATTTCAGTTCGTTTTGTTGGTCAAGAACCTTTAGATTTCATAACCAATCAGTATAACATGGAAATGAAGAGAATTATAACAGATTATGGTATTAAATTTGTTGAAATTCCACGTAAGGAACAATCAGGAGAGGTAATAAGTGCTTCAAGAGTTAGGAAGTTATTAAAAGAAAACAATTTTGATGAGATTAAAAAAATTGTACCTCCTACTACATACAATTTCCTAAAGAATGAATTTGACACAGACAGATGTCTGTAGATATTGTAAGTGTTAATTTATATAACAAGAATGATTGAATATTTATACTCTTGTTACATGTATACCTACTTGACGAATAATATTAGGAGTTTGATAATGAAAATTTTAGATGGTACATATTTTATAACAGGAGTCACCGGATTTATTGGCTCTCTGGTAATGAAATCTTTATTGAAGCAACAAAAATATAAGGATAATAAAATAAAAATAATTGGGTTGGTTAGAGATCCTCGAAGAGCTAGTAATATGTATCAGGACTATGATTGTAAAAATGTTAGATTTATTTGTTCTGACTTATTAGCTCTTAACCTAGATATGGATAGTGGGGTATATAAAATAGAAGAAGGATGGAAACCGGATTATATTATACATTGTGCAGCAACTACAAGGTCAGCAAAGATGATTAATAATCCTGTAGATACCGCAGATGGAATTGTTATTGGAACACGTAATATTTTAGACTTCGCTCAAAAGGTCAATGTAAAAAGTATGGTCTATATATCGTCTATGGAGGTCTACGGAACAGTTAATAACGAGCAATTAGTTACGGAAGACATGTTAGGTGGATTAGACATTTTTTCTGTAAGAAGTTGTTATCCTTTGGGAAAGCGTATGGCTGAACATTACTGCTACTCTTATCATAAAGAATACAATACGCCTGTTAAAATAGCCAGACTCTCACAGACCTTTGGAGAAGGCATTTTACCGGATGAAAATAGGGCTTTTTTTCAATTTGCTTGTGCAGCAGTTAATAGTAAAGATATAGTATTACACACAAATGGAAACTCCATGGGGAATTATTGTGATTCATATGATACCGTTGAAGCTATATTTTTACTCTTATATGAGGGCGTTAATGGTGAGGCATATAATGTTGTTAATGAAGCAAATACTATGTGCATACGAGAAATGGCTAATTTAGTAGCTAATCAGATAGCGCATAATAAAATAAAAGTAGTCTTTGATATACCAGAAGAAAATAAATTCGGCTATGCAGCTCAAACAGGAATACGATTATCATCAGCTAAAATACGCAAATTAGGCTGGAAACCTAAAACTAATTTAGTTGATATGTATATGAGAATGATTAATTGGATAGACAAAGAGAAATATATAAATTCAGTATAAATACTATGCATATGGCATATGCTTAGTATTTTATAAAGAACAGGAGTTCCCAGAGTTCCTCCCCTCTAAAAACTCCCTAATAAAAGAATTGAATATTAGAAAATTGAGTGCAAATTCACAACAACGCATACTCAATTTGTATAGATTGAATAGAAAATACAGATGTTTTTTATGTATTAAGTATAACACGAGAACAGTTATTACACAATATTGGGAAAATGACAATTTTCCGACAAATATTATGTAAAAACTGTATACTTAAAAATTTATAATTCGACTAAAAAACAAAAATTTCCGTTGTGTTTTTGCACAATAAAATGGATAAAAAATGAAAAAATTCACAAATAAATGGAAGGTGAAAATGAGAAAATTCACATAATATGTAATTGAATTAAAGGAGAAAAAACTACTATTATGATTACTATAACAGTTTGTTTAATTGTAAGAAATGAGGAAAAAGTACTAGTTCGCTGCTTAGAGACCCTAAAAGAAATTGCAGATGAGATAATATTAGTTGATACCGGATCCACTGATCATACAAAAAAACTGGCGTCCAGATATACGGATAAGATATATGATTTTGAATGGATTGATGATTTTGCAGCAGCCAGAAATTTTTCATTTTCAAAAGCTACTATGGACTATATCTATACGGCAGATGCAGACGAGGTTATAGATGAAGAAAATCAAAAAAAACTTCTGGATATAAAGCGTGCACTATTGCCGGAAATAGAAATTGTACAAATGAAATACACAAATCAGTTACAGCATAATACAACTTACAATTATGATATCGAATATCGACCAAAGCTGTTTAAAAGGCAGAGAAACTTTACTTGGATTGACCCTATACATGAAACAGTAGCACTCCAACCAGTCATTTATGACAGTGATATTGAAATCATTCATTTACCAGAGTCAAACCATGCTGACAGAGACTTTGACACGTTTCAAAAAATCATAAATCGCGGGGATGAATTGTCTCTCAAATTACAGGGGATGTATGCAAGGGAATTATTTATTGCCGGTAAGGATGAAGATTTTCTTAAGGCAAGAGAATATTTTGAAAATTTAACTACGGAAAATCATTCCTTGGAACATCTAAAAAAAATTCAGTGTGTACTTGCCAGGTGTGCAAGAATATTGAATGAACCAGCTGAATTAATGAAACATTCCTTGAAGAATTTTGCAACGGGAAAAAGTAGTGCAGAAGTATGTTATGAAGTAGGAGAGTATTATTTTGCAAAGATGGATTATTCAGAAGCTATCATATGGTATTACAACGCAGCTTATGAAACGGAAAGTGAATTGAATATAAGGTATACCGGAGATTATCCGTTAAAACGTCTTGGAGAGTGTTGTAAAAGGCTTGGCAAAGAAGACGAATTTAAGGAATACTGTAAATTACAGAAAGATTGGTTAAAAGAATATGGATTTAGTGAATAGCTAATTTGTAAGAAGCAGCAAACTGAATTCTAATTGTACAACCTGGTATACTTACAGTAAAAATCTTTAAAAATAACATTAAATTTACATATCTTATATTGCCATATTGGTAAATAATATTATAATAAATGTAACAGTATAACTTTTATTCCTACTAAGCATACTTTTGATAACGGATAACTATTTATATGGAGGATGAGATGGTATTTATCATAATAGTGATGGCAATTTTTTATACGGATGTAAAGATAAAAGAATATATTGAAGATAAAAAAGAAATGCATAAAAAGGAAGAAATACTAAATGGTAATATTACCATAGAACGATACCATAATAAAGGTGCCATGCTTAATTTTATGCAGAATGATGCTGGTTTTGTGAAATGTTTATCTGCTGCATTATTAGGTATAATACTTCTTGTTTTTACGGTGTTACTTCCTAAAAAGGGGAACAATTTATTAAAATTAGGACTTTCCTTAGTTCTTGGAGGAGCATTAAGCAATGTATATGACCGATTTAAAAGAGGATATGTGGTAGATTACTTCAGTTTTAAGTTCCTAAAGAAAATAGTTTTTAATATTTCCGATATTTTTATTTTTATAGGTTCTTTTCTGGTTGCTGTATTAGCTATATTTAAAAAAGATTAGGTAATCCCTTTGCAATATTATAATAAAAGGTGTCTAAAAAGCTCATAGTCTGCTTTTTAGACACCTTTTTGGTATAGCTTGAAACCTATCTAATTGTAACATGGAGAGTATTAGTTGCTCAACTTCATTATTATACATTGCTTATTAATTATTTCTAGTAGCGCATTCTAATGAGTTAGCCCATTTTTTTAAAAGATTTTTTATCACGATATACTTTGTAGGCATTATAGACAGCTTGGGTAATTAAAACAAAAATACATATAGGAAGAATTATTTTACTGGTATCTTTAAAAAAGGCAAAGCCTAAAAGTATGGCACTTACTAAAAAAATTATTGATAGAGCAATTCTTAAAGTTATAAGGCTCTTTTTATTATTCATCTTTATATCCTTTCTTGAGTAAATGTACATGGAGTATTGAATAATGTATAGTTGTAAAATAATGTTACTGCAATAAAGATAAAATTACAACCAGAATTCTACCTAAAGGCTATCAACAGTTAAAGGAAATATATCCATATTTAAAGGAAGACGATGACACCTTGTTTGATTTATTCAATGAATTGGTAACTAACCATAGCGAAGTATATTTTGAGCTTGGTTTCCTGTCAGGAATAGAAAGCTGCCTAAACTTGTTAGAAGGAAATAGCAGAAGTAATAAAGTGAAAGAGAAATAACCAAGATAACAGATAATTACAATAAACAGATATAAAACCAGCCCCCAAATACCTCTCCATATCTACAAGTTACTTTCAGAGAGATACCCAGGGGCTATATCTATATTAATTTCTATTTATCTAATACAAATCAACCTATTCCTGACATTCCAGAGCAGCACCTACAAAGCCTTTGAATAAAGGATGAGGTCTGTTTGGTCTTGACTTAAATTCCGGATGTGCCTGTGTAGCAACAAACCAGGGGTGATTATCTAACTCAATCATTTCAACGATACGTCCGTCAGGAGATAAACCGGAAAGTTTGATTCCGCCACGGATAAAATCTTCACGATAGTAGTTATTAACTTCATAACGATGTCTGTGTCTTTCGTGAATTGTCTTTTCACCATATACTTTATATGCCTTGCTGTTTTCATCCAGAACACAGGGATAAGAGCCAAGCCTTAATGTACCGCCGATATCTTCAATGCCATCCTGCTCCGGCATTAAATGAATCACCGGATGTGTTGTGGAAGGATCTAATTCAATGCTATGGGCATCGGTAAAACCGATGACATGTCTGGAGAATTCAACAATGGCTAATTGCATACCTAAGCAAAGGCCGAGGAATGGTATGTTATTTTCACGGGCATATTTAATGGCTGAAATTTTGCCTTCTATACCTCTGTCACCAAAACCGCCGGGAACTAAGATACCGCTGACATCGGAGAGAATACCGGCAGCATTTTCGTCAGTTAGAGTTTCTGAGGGAACCCACTTTATGTTAATGGAAGCATTATGTGCCACCGCACCATGTTTTAGAGATTCTACAACACTAATATATGCATCATGAAGCTGGGTATATTTGCCGACTAAAGCAACAGTAACCTCTCTGGTAGGGTGCTTTAGGGCTTCAACCATCTTCTCCCATGCAGTTAAATCGGGAGTAGGACAATCTAATTTTAAGCATTCACAGGCTATATTAGCAAGGTGTTCTTTTTCCATGGCAAGAGGTGCTTCATATAAGGTTTCCACATCTAAATTTTGTATTACATGGTTGCTTGGAACATTACAGAATAAAGCTATTTTTTCTTTGATACCATCTTCTAAAGGTACTTCTGTTCTGCATACAATGATGTCTGGACGGATACCCATTCCCTGAAGCTCTTTTACGCTGGACTGTGTCGGTTTTGTTTTCATCTCACCGGAGGCTTTCAGATAGGGAATTAAAGTAACATGAATCAGAATGGCATTTTCAGGGCCAACATCATGCTGGAACTGACGAATTGCTTCTAGGAAGGGCTGGCTTTCGATATCGCCGACTGTTCCGCCTACTTCAATTATTGCAATTTTGGTTTCATCACAATTTTCGTCATTATAAAAACGGTTTTTAATTTCATTGGTTATATGAGGGATAACCTGTACTGTTCCTCCGCCGAAATCGCCGCGTCGTTCTTTAGATAATACGGACCAGTATATTTTACCGGTTGTAACATTGGATTTTTTAGTCAGACTTTCATCAATGAAACGTTCATAATGACCTAAGTCAAGGTCAGTCTCTGCGCCGTCATCTGTTACAAAAACTTCACCATGCTGAATCGGGTTCATGGTGCCGGGATCGATATTGATGTATGGATCAAATTTCTGCATGGTAACATGGTAGCCGCGTTCTTTTAACAATCTGCCAAGGGAAGCGGCAGTAATGCCCTTACCTAAGCCTGAAACAACGCCTCCTGTTACAAATACATACTTAACTCCCATTTTTGTGATTCCTCCTTTGAAATTAATATTTATTATTAGCTGCACAAGTTTACTTTAATTTATGAAAATAGGCATAAAGCATAAACCTTCTATATATAGTGCTTAAAAATGTGGACTTCCATCTTGCTTTTGTTCAACCTATCCAATACATGCTTTACGCATGCTTACATTACAAAAGGATACATATCAGGTTGCATGGCAAATATTTTTGGCGCTTGTCCAAAAGTATTGTGCAGATATGTATTTCATGAAAGGGATATTAAGGTAGACAGACGGTAATGTGAGCAAGTCTGTTAAAAGCATATTTAATAATGAAAAAAGCCCTAAAAAAATCGATGGCAACCTTTTATTCCATCGGCTTAAGGCATTTAGACAAGGATAAGCCAAATTAATCCGAAAAGAATCTAAATTCGTCCCATTTCATTTGATATAACTTAACACCTTGTAAGCGCATTTTTAAACAATCACAAGCTATTATACTATCATTAATAGAAGAAATCCAGTACAAAATAAAAAAAATTGAAAAAACTTAATGAATTTTTAATTTATACCACAAAAAATTCATGACATATGTATTGATTTATAAGTTGACTAACATTATAATGAAGTGTATCTAAGTAAGTGTATCCGGCGATATATCTAAAAAGCGTATACTTCTGATAAAATGTGTAATCCTTACAGTCAGAAAGTTTAAATATATGAAATCCGTGATAGAAGATATACCAAGTAGATGATACCTGTTTTTATAATTAAAATATAGTCAATTGCAGAACAGCCCTTCTGGTTCCGTATTCTGAGCAGAGAGCAGAGCATTTTCTAATTGTCTATTACTAAAATATAATACGAAGGAGGTTAGGTATGGACAATAAAAATATGAACAATAATAAACGCGGGGCAAGTAATAACAATAACAAAAAATCTTTAATTTATATATTAATAGCCGCAGTAGCAACACTGATTTTATTCTCATATATGTCAAGTAGACTTCAGGAAGGCACGAATATTGAAATATCGTATAATAAGTTTCGCTCAATGATTGAGAACGATGAAGTGAAGTCAGTTTTAATCCAGGCTGATAAAATCAAAATTGTACCGATTAAACAGCCCAATCCCGTGTATGATATATCCTATTATACCGGTAAAGTAGATGATGACAAACTGATAGAACTGCTGGATGAAAAGGATATCGATTACAAAGGAGAGGTTATCGACACAAGGACTACCATAGTAGATATACTTTTAGTATGGGTACTGCCTTTTGTGTTGATCTATCTGGTAATGTGGTTTCTATTCCGTATGATTTCCAAAAGCGGTGGCGGTATGATGGGCGGCGTAGGAAAAAGCAATGCTAAAATTTATGTGGAAAAAGAAACAGGGGTCACCTTTAAAGATGTGGCAGGTCAGGAAGAAGCCAAGGAATCTTTAACAGAACTTGTGGACTTTCTTCATAATCCTGGCAAATACACCCGAATCGGTGCAAAGCTTCCAAAAGGTGCATTACTGGTTGGACCTCCCGGTACCGGTAAAACCCTTCTTGCAAAGGCAGTAGCCGGTGAGGCAAAGGTACCTTTTTTCTCACTTTCAGGCTCGGACTTTGTTGAAATGTTTGTTGGTGTGGGTGCCTCCAGAGTAAGGGATTTATTCAAGCAGGCACAGGCTATGGCACCATGTATCATATTTATTGATGAGGTAGATGCAATCGGTAAAAGCAGGGATAACCACTATGGCGGAGGGAATGACGAAAGGGAACAGACCTTGAACCAGTTGTTATCTGAAATGGACGGATTTGATTCCTCCAAAGGTCTTGTAATACTGGCAGCTACAAATCGTCCGGAAGTCCTCGATAAGGCATTGCTAAGGCCGGGTCGTTTTGACAGGCGTGTTATTGTAGATAAGCCTGACTTAAAAGGTAGAGTAGATATATTAAAGGTTCATGCGAAAGACGTATTGATGCATGATTCTGTTGACTTAGATGCAATTGGGCTGGCAACCTCCGGGGCAGTTGGTTCTGATTTAGCGAATATGATTAATGAGGCTGCAATTCTTGCAGTTAAGCAGGGCAGAACAGTTGTAACTCAGGATGACTTATTTGAATCGGTAGAAGTTGTTATTGCCGGTAAAGAAAAGAAAGACCGAATTCTGAACAAGGAAGAAAAACGGATTGTAGCCTACCATGAAGTAGGTCATGCGTTAGTTACTGCTTTGGAAAAAGAAGCAGAACCTGTTCAAAAGATTACTATTGTACCAAGAACTATGGGTTCTTTGGGCTACGTTATGCAGGTACCGGAAGAAGAAAAATACTTAATGAGCAAGGAAGAACTGTTAGCCAGAATTATAACTTTATTCGGAGGACGCGCTGCAGAACAATTGGTATTTAACTCCATTACCACAGGGGCTTCCAATGATATTGAGAAGGCAACTCAGCTTGCAAGAGCCATGGTTACCCAATATGGTATGTCTGAAAAGTTCGGTTTAATGGGGCTTGAATCTATTGAGAACCGCTATCTGGACGGCAGAGCAGTTTTAAATTGCGGAGATGCCACAGCAGCAGAGATTGATACAGAAGTCATGGCTATTTTAAAAGAATGCTATAAAAAAGCAGAGGGGTTATTGGAAGGTAACCGTGATGTATTAGATAAAATTGCAGATTACCTCATTGAAAAAGAAACCATAACTGGAAAAGAGTTTATGAGAATATACCGTGAGGTAAAAGGTCTTCCAGAAGAGGATGCAGAAGAAAAAGAAGCTTTACCAGCAGAAACAGACCAAAATATAAGTCCTGATGCAACAGATGATCAAACGATTCATATAAATATTTAATAGTTGGAGCCTGTCACACAGAAAACAGCCAGTCTGTTGTAATTGTGGCAGGCTCCGAATTTGTATAATAGTAAATTTTTTGTATGTTTTAAGTTTAATTTGGAGATCTGCTTTTTAATTTCACATGAGCTATAAAATATGATATACTTACGTAAGAATAAGTTCTTAAGTAATAACCATAAAATATTAAAATATTTGAAAAATAGAGATATTTGAACTGCATATTATTGAAGTGTGTACCTTAGAGGCAGGAAGTAGATAGCTTCATTAAAAAATTGAAAGGCACGGGGTGTTAAAATGTTTTTTGACATAGAAGAAGAATTAAAAAAATTGCCGGCAAAGCCAGGTGTCTATATAATGCACGATAAACACGATACCATTATCTATATTGGTAAAGCAATTAGCCTGAAGAATCGTGTAAGACAGTATTTCCAGAACAGCCGGAATCTGACACCTAAGATTCAGCAGATGGTCTCCCGTATCCAATATTTCGAGTATATTATAACGGATTCGGAATTAGAAGCCTTGGTACTAGAATGCAATCTGATTAAAGAACACAGACCAAAGTATAACACCATGCTTAAGGATGATAAAAGTTATCCTTACATTAAGGTTACGGTACAGGAAGAATTTCCGCGGATCTTATTTGCACGTGAACGGGGGAAGGACAAAGCAAAATATTTTGGGCCTTATACCAGCGCCAAGGCAGTAAAAGATACCATAGAATTAATTCGTAAAATATATTATACAAGAACCTGTAGCCGCAAACTGCCCAAAGATATCGGAAAAGAAAGACCATGTCTGTATTATCATATTAAGCAATGTAAGGCACCCTGTCAGGGGTATATTTCAGAAGAAGAATATAAAAAATCCATTCAGCAGGTATTAGAATTTCTAAACGGTAACTTTTCTCTTGTTACAAAGGATTTAGAGCAAAAGATGAAGACTGCTGCTGAACAGATGGATTATGAAACGGCTGCAGAATTCAGAGATTTGTTAAACAGTGTAAAACAGATTTCTGAAAAACAAAAGATAACCAGCGGGGAACAAGAAGACAGGGATATTTTAGCCTGTGCCACAGTAGGAGACGAAGCGGTTGTACAAGTGTTCTTCATACGTAATGGAAAGCTTATCGGGAGAGAACATTTTTACTTAACTGGTGTAGAGAATGAAACCAGAAGCAGTATTCTGACCACCTTCGTTAAGCAATTTTATGCTGGAACACCCTACATACCGAGAGAACTGATTGTTGGGGATGCTATTGATGAACAACAGATTATAGAAGAATGGCTGGGCAAAAAGCGTGGTCAAAGGGTTTACATCAAACAACCGGTAAAAGGGGAAAAAGAGCGTCTGGTAGAGCTTGCCAGAAAAAATGCTTCTCTGGTTTTACAGCAGGATGCAGAAAAAATTAAACGAGAAGAAGCAAAAACTGTAGGAGCACTGAATACTCTTTCTGAATTACTAAATCTTCCGGGACTTTACCGTGTAGAGTCCTTTGATATTTCAAATATCAGTGGCTTTGATTCAGTAGGTTCCATGGTAGTTTATGAGAATGGTAAGCCAAAGAGAAATGATTACAGAAAGTTCAAAATAAAGTGGGTAAAAGGACCGGATGACTATGCATCCATGGAGGAAGTATTAACCAGGCGATTTACCCATGGACAGCGGGAAGAACAGGAGTTGAAGGAAAAAAATCTTGATGTAAGTTATGGCAGCTTTAACCGTTATCCGGATTTAATTATGATGGACGGTGGTAAAGGGCAGGTAAATGTGGCAGAAAGAGTACTTAAGCAATTGAATATGGATATACCTGTCTGTGGTATGGTAAAGGATGATAACCATAGAACCAGAGGACTTTTTTATCAGAACAAGGAGATTCCTCTTAATACAAACAGTGAGACCTTTAAGCTTATAACAAGGATTCAGGATGAAACACATCGCTTTGCTATCGAATATCACAGGCAGCTTCGTGGTAAAAAGCAAGTGCACTCCATACTTGATGATATCGAAGGAGTTGGTACTACCAGAAGACGGGCTCTCATGAAACACTATCAGTCCATTGAAGATATTAAGGCAGCTTCTATTGAAGAACTGGCAGCAGTTGAAAGTATGAATATACGCTCAGCCAGACAGGTATATGATTTCTTTCATTAAATAAGATTTACATCCTTTACTGCAAGCTGTTTAAAGTGAAATAAAGGGCTAGAGCGTGTTTGAAAAATGTTTACAGTAGTAGGGCTCTGTGATAGAATAAAGCTAGCTTTAGAACCTGTAAAGGAAGCAATTTGTATTATCCAACAGGTTACTCTTTTAGAAATAAGTCAGTATATGTGAAATGAGTAGTATAAAAAAATAAGCAAATGTTTATTAGAGAGAAGGAGAACTATGTATACGGTACAATTATCCAAGCTTATTGAGAAAATGAATCTGGAAAATGTAACTCCGGATATTGATATCCGCCACATAAAATTATGCCAGCCGGAAATAAACCGCCCGGCACTGCAGCTTGCCGGATTTTTTGAACATTTTGACTCTGACCGTGTTCAGATAATCGGTCACGTAGAGTATGCTTACATGCAAAAGATGGAAAAAGATCATGGGATTGGAATTCTTTCTAAGTTAATGGATTATAAAGTACCCTGTATTGTATTTTGCAGGAGTATTGAAGTTAGTCCGGAAATAATTAAGCTTGCTACAGAAAAGGGAATTCCTATACTTCGTACCAGTACAACAACCTCCTCATTTATGGCAGAAGTGATTCGATGGCTGAATGTAGAACTGGCTCCCAGAATATCTATTCATGGCGTGCTGGTAGATGTATTTGGTGAAGGCGTTCTGATAATGGGGGAAAGTGGTATCGGAAAAAGTGAAGCAGCGCTTGAATTAATAAAAAGAGGGCACCGCTTAGTGAGTGATGACCGTGTTGATATAAAAAAAGTAAGTGATGTAACCCTAATTGGAACAGCTCCTGATATTACCAGGCACTTTATAGAATTAAGAGGTATTGGTATAATTGATGTTAAGACTTTGTTTGGTGTTGAGAGTGTTAAGAATACACAGTCTATAGACCTGGTTATAAAATTAGAAGAATGGAACAGAGAACAGAACTATGACAGAATGGGTCTGGATGAACAATACATGGAGTTCTTGGGGAATAAAGTAGTGTGTCATTCTATTCCTATCAGACCGGGACGTAATCTGGCAATTATCTGTGAATCTGCTGCGGTTAATTACCGTCAGAAGAAGATGGGCTACAATGCTGCGCAGGAGTTGTATAACCGTATTACAAACAATCTTATGAAGAAGACTAAGGTAGAAGAGGAATAGCACCCAACGATACATGCCCTCACTTTGGGATAGTGTTTAGATAAATAGGATTCAGGTGTCAAAAGCCTTATTTAATATATGGAAATGGTAATTTGTACGCAGGGTTTTTGAGAATGGGCTTTAGATACCTGAACTCTAATTAATATAATTTAAGAGGATAAGAGTATGGAAAAATTATGTTTTGGTATTGATGTTGGCGGGACTACAGTAAAACTCGGACTTTTTACAGAGACAGGTAATGTTTTGGATAAGTGGGAAATTCCAACCAGAAAAGAAGAAGCCGGCAAGTACATTTTAAGTGATATAGCGGACAGCCTTAAGGAGAAGTTGACGGAAAAGGAACTATCGAAGGAGCAGATTCTGGGAATTGGAGTAGGAGTACCAGGTCCGGTGATAGAAGAAAGTACGGTTCTTGAATGTGTTAATTTAGGTTGGGGAATCGTTAATGTTGCAGAAGAACTAAAGTGTTTAACTGGTTTTGAGACAAAAGTAGGAAATGATGCCAATGTTGCTGCCCTTGGGGAAATGTGGCAAGGCGGTGGAAAAGGGTTTATTAATATGGTACTTGTAACGCTTGGAACAGGTGTTGGTGGAGGAGTAATCCTAAATGGTGAGATTCTTACCGGTAGTAACGGTGCAGCGGGAGAAATCGGACATATTACAGTCAATTATGATGAAGAGGTCTCCTGCAACTGCGGAAAACAAGGGTGTCTTGAGCAATTTGCTTCTGCTACGGGCATTGTAAAAGAGGCAGGTAGAATGTTAAAAATTTCTGCGAAGCCTTCAAAACTTAGAGAGCTTCCTTCTATCACAGCAAAAGATATTTTTGACCTTGCAAAAGAGGGGGATGTACTATCCGTTGATTTGGTAGAACAGCTGGGCAGGTACCTTGGACTGGCATTGTCTCATGTGGCGGCAGTGGTTGACCCGCAGGTATTTGTTATCGGCGGCGGTGTGTCTAAGGCAGGCTCTATATTGCTTAAAACTATTCAAGAGCATTATAATAAAAACGTTATGCGTGCATTAAAAAATAAGGAATTCCATTTAGCCGAACTGGGAAATGATGCCGGTATTTTTGGCGGTGCAAAATTAATAGTAGGAAAATAAACCCAGAGGTTGCGAAAAAATTAGTTATATTGTAATATAACTATATACAATTGACATACAAAGATGATTTATCAGCATATATTAATAAAGATAAGGGAAACATTCTCCTAAAGAAGTTTGGTGTAAAATCTTTCTTTAGAAGTGCAATAACTCCCATAATGAAATAAAGCGGAAAGAAATAGTTAGGTGCAGATATGAACGAGGTATTTTATCAAAAGCTACAAAAACTGTTACAACAAGACCAAATCTTGATAGATGAGCCTCTTGCCGGTTATACAACCTTCCGTATCGGTGGTTTGGCAGCTTTTATAATTCAGCCAAAGAGTACAGAGGAGGTAGTAAGCACCGTAAGACTGTGCCAGGAACTTAAATATCCTTATTATGTTATGGGTAACGGAAGTAACTTGTTAGTGAGTGATAAAGGATTTCAGGGAGCAGTAATAAAACTTGGCCAGACTTATGGGAATATTACTGTAAAAGATGGGGTAGTTTGTGCCCAATCCGGTGTATTACTTTCAAAACTAGCGAATGAGATAGCAGATAAAGGTTTAGCCGGATTTGAATTTGCAGCTGGAATTCCAGGGACATTAGGTGGTGCTGTAACCATGAACGCAGGTGCATATGGCGGTGAAATAAAGCAAACAATAGTAAGTGCAAAAGTATTAAATAAAGCGGGAGAAGTACTTGAGTTAAATAAGGACGAATTAAGGCTTGGATACCGTAAAAGTATTATACAGGAACAAGATATGATAGTACTTGAAGCCTCCTTTGCATTTGAACCGGGTAATAAGATGGAGATTCGAAGTTTAATCAATGAATTAAACGAAAAAAGGCGGGATAAGCAGCCACTTGAATACCCCAGTGCAGGCAGTACCTTTAAAAGACCGGAGGGACATTTTGCAGGCAAATTGATTATGGATTCAGGTTTACGGGGATATCAGGTAGGTAATGCCCAGGTTTCTGAAAAACACTGTGGTTTCGTAATCAATAAAGGGGGAGCAACAGCGATAGAAGTTAGAGCCTTAATAAAAGAGATTATACAGATAGTCTATAATAAATTTGGCGTTACATTAGAGCCGGAAGTAAAACTTTTAGGTGAATTCGAAGATTGAGAGGTCCATATGAGGCTAGTTATAGTTACTGGAATGTCCGGTGCAGGTAAAAGTTCTGCATTAAAAATGCTGGAAGATGCAGGATATTTTTGTGTTGACAACTTACCCATACAGCTAATCTACAAATTTGTACAGCTTACCTATAACGGTACTGAAAAATTTGACAAGGTTGCTCTGGGAGTGGATATCCGAAGCGGACAAGCCCTGGAAGAACTGGATATGATTCTGGAGAGGCTGAAATCAGAAAATTATCCCTATGAAATTTTGTTCTTAGATGCCGGTGATGAGGTTCTGGTGAAACGTTATAAAGAAACCAGACGGATTCATCCACTGTCAGGTACTGGAAGAGTAGAGCAAGGAATAGAATCAGAACGGGAAAGACTGGAGTTTATAAAACGTAAAGCGGATATAATTATTGATACTAGTCAGCTCTTAATTCGTGAATTGAAAACCCAAATTGATAAAATATATACTTTAAATGAAAAATATCACAACTTTTTTATAACGATTTTATCGTTTGGTTTTAAATACGGGATACCAATGGATTCTGATTTGGTATTTGATGTTAGATTTTTACCCAATCCATTTTATGACCAGACATTAAAATATCAGACGGGTAATGACCAGCCGGTTAGGGATTACGTTATGAATTCCAATATGGCTGGAGCGTTTCTTAATAAACTGGAGGATATGATTGCCTTCCTTATACCGAATTATATTATCGAGGGTAAGAATCAGTTGGTTATTAGTATCGGTTGTACCGGAGGAAAGCATCGTTCCGTCACCTTAGCCAATGAATTGGCGGCACGTATTGGGGTTTTAGAATACGGGCTTAAGGTAGAACATAGAGACATAGAAAAAGATGCGAGGAGATAAAGGTGGTCTAAGATGTCATTTTCAAAGGATGTAAAAGATGAATTATCAAGACAGCTTAGCCCTGCAAGACATTGCCAGATAGCGGAAATAGCCGCATTAATCAGCCTGTGCGGACGTATCATGATAACCGAGAAAGACAGTTATATTCTAAAGATTCAGACGGAAAATGTCACTGTCGCAAGAAAATACTTTACATTAATCAAGAAAACCTTTAATATAAATACAGAAATTTCTATTAAGCAAAATGCTTATTTAAAGATGAGTAAGATGTATTCCTTGAGTATTACGGATCATGAAATGGCACTAAAAATTTTACAGGCAACTAAATTAATTGATGAAAACAAGGAAATAGGTGAAAACCTGTCAATTATGAGTAATCTGGTCATACAGAATTCCTGTTGTAAGAGGGCATTTATTAGGGGGGCATTCTTGGCAGCAGGTTCCATAAGTGATCCGGAGAAGACCTATCATTT